>DASRXO010000911.1:0-7116 GCA_035654095.1 Telluria sp. | reverse complement strand
TGAAGCGGATGCCCAGCAGCTCGTTGGAAATCGATTCCTGCGCCTTGACGTAGGCCTTGGAGTTGTAGCCATCCTTCTCGAACGCCTTGCGCATCTTGTCGAATTGCAGGGAGATGACGTCGAATTTTTCCAGCGCCTGGACCTTCAGCGCTTCCAGCTGTTCGGCCGAGAAGCCGGCGGCGCCGGAGGCATTGTTTTCCTCTTCTTCTCCCTCTTCTTCCTCGTCGCCTTCTTCGTCGTCTTCCTCGTCGTCGGCGGCGGCAGCCGCGGCGGCCATGACTTCATTCAAATCGTCGACCAAGCCGGCGACGATCTCGTCAATCTTGATCTCGTCGTTCTGGATGCGGATCGCGGCGGAAATGATTTCGGCGATCGTCACCGGGCAGGCGGAAATCGCCTGGATCATGTCCTTGAGGCCGTCTTCGATGCGCTTGGCGATCTCGATTTCGCCTTCGCGCGTGAGCAGCTCGACCGAGCCCATCTCGCGCATATACATGCGCACTGGGTCGGTGGTGCGGCCGAAATCGGAGTCGACCGTGGACAGCGCAGCTTCGGCAGCCGCTTCGGCTTCATCGTCGCTGGTGACGGTCGCGACATTGTCGGACAGCAGCAGGGTTTCGGCATCGGGCGCGTGTTCGTAGACCGCGATCCCCATGTCGTTGAAGGTGCCGATGATGCCTTCGATCGCTTCCGGATCGACGATGTTTTCCGGCAAATGGTCGTTGATCTCGGCATAGGTGAGGAAGCCGCGCTCCTTGCCGAACTTGATCAGGGTCTTGAGCTTCTGGCGGCGGCGCTCGAGTTCTTCCTCGGTCGCTTCGGTGTCCGACGAGAACGCATCTTTCAGCAAGGCCTTTTCCTTGGCCTTGCGGTCCTTGGCCTTGGCCTTGTCGACCGCCTTCAGCTCGGCGCGCTCGACCGCGTTCAGCGCGGCGACCTCGTCGTTTTCCGGCTGAAATTCCTTCGGCTTGCGCCCGCGCCGGCCCGGCACCTTGACCGACGGCAGCACGTAGCCCGACGTATCGATCGCGGCCAGGGTGGCGGCGTCGGTAGTCTGGCTGACGACAGGCGTCGTGCTCGCGGTGCGAGCCTCGGCTTTGTCTTGCGCTTTATCCGCCTTGGCGGACACTTTCGCTGGCTTTTCAGCCACTTTGGATTCGGTTTTCTTGATTGGCACAGGCGCTTTCGATGTCACAACGACTAGCAAATACGGTGGATTAAAGTTTTACAGCACTCTTTACAAATCACAACCTCGCACGATGATCCGCGCACGTCCATCAAAACGGCGGTGGGGGGCGAGAGCCGTGAGTGCTTGGGAGCAAACGGCATGTTTGCGATGGCGATGGACAACACCGCCGCAAGCAAAGCTGGCCCTGGCCGCCGACGCGACCTTCGTTTGCGCCGATCAAGAGCCTAACTTACAGAAAGAAAAAATGACTTCCGAAACACAGAATTATTTCAAAGAATACAACACTTAGCGTTTTATTATAGCACGCACCCTAGCTTTTTCCAGTCGCGAAAGCCGGCCAAAACCACCCCGAAAAAACCCCATTTCCCGGTGATTAACGGGCCGCCGTCTCGGCCGCCGCTTCGCGCAGCAACTGGTCCTGCAAAGCGGTAATTTCCCGGTAGCGCACTCCCATCTGATCTGAGGTCAGGCCGGAAGAAAACAACTGGCTAAGTTCGTGTTTTAGTGCATCCATTTTGATCTGCCTCACGGCGCCGGCCAGCCACTGCCGGCTCGCGTCGATGTCCGATTCGGACTCCGAGGCGATCTCGGCGATCAGGCCGTCGTATTCGACGCTGGCCTCCTTCAGGTGTTGAGACAGCGCCGCGAAGCCGCCGTTCGGTCCAAGTGCCTGTCCGGCCGCCACCAGTTGGCGCAGGCGCTCGGCCGACTCGGCGCCGAAATGGTCGAAAGATTGCAGTGCGGGCTCGTCGAGCTCCAGCGCCAGCGGCGGATGGGCCACCAGCAGGCGCAGGATTTGCAACTCCAGCCCGACCGGCTGCGGCCGGCCCTGGCGCGGCGGCGCGCGGCGCGCGACCGAGACCGGCTTGGCCAGCTCGAACAGGCCCTCGATCTCGGCCGGGGTCGATTCGGTGATCCCGGCCAGCCCGCGCACGATCTGCAGCCGCAGCGAGGACGGCGTCATCGCCTGCAGCAGCGGCTTGGCGTCGAACTGGACGCGGGCGCGGCCCTCGGGCGAAGACAAATCGTGCTCGCCGGATACCTCGCGCAGCAGGAATTGCGACAGCGGCATCGCCTCGTGAATCTCTTGCTCGAAGGCTTCGGCGCCGCGTTCGCGCACGAAGCTGTCCGGGTCGTGCTCGGTGGGCAGGAACAGGAACTTGATGGTCTTGTTGTCCGTCACCTGCGGCAAACAGGCCTCCAGCGCGCGGCGTGCGGCGCGCCGGCCGGCCTTGTCGCCGTCGAAGCTGAAGATCACGGTGTCGGTCTGGCGCAGCAGCTTTTGCACGTGGGTGCTGGTGCAGGCCGTGCCCAGCGTCGCCACCGCCTGCGGGAAGCCGAGCTGGGCCAGCGCCACCACGTCCATATACCCCTCGGTCACCAGCACATAGCCGGCGTCGCGGATCGCCTGGCGCGCCTCGAACAGGCCGTACAGCTCGAAACCCTTCTGGAACAGCGGGGTCTCGGGCGAGTTCAGGTATTTCGGTTCGCCCTGGTCGAGCACGCGCCCGCCGAAGCCGATCACCTGCCCCTTGGTATTCCGGATCGGGAACATGATGCGTTCGCGGAAACGGTCGTAGCGCTTCTTGTTGCCGCCGTCCTCGTCCACCTTGTCGATCACCAGGCCGGACTCGACCAGCGCCAGCGCCTCGTAATCCGGGAACACCGAGCGCAGGTTGTCCCAGCCGCCGGGCGCGTAGCCCATGCCGAAGCGGGCCGCGATCTCGCCGGTCAGGCCGCGGTTCTTGAGGTAGGCGATGGCGTTGGCGGCGCCGCGCAGCTGGCCGCGGTAAAAGTCGCCGGCCTGGGTGAGCGCCTCGGACAGGGCCATGGCCTGGGCCTGGTTCTGGGCGCGCTGCAGCGGCGGGATCTTGTCGTCGGCGTCGGGCACCACCATGCCCACGCCCTGCGCCAGGTCCTTGACCGCATCGACGAAGCCCATGCCCGAATAGTCGATCAGGAAACCGATCGAGGTGCCATGCGCGCCGCAGCCGAAGCAATGGTAAAACTGCTTGGTCGGGCTGACCGTGAAGCTGGGGGACTTTTCGCTGTGAAACGGGCACAGGCCCATGAAATTGGCGCCGCCCTTCTTCAGCTGAACGTAGCGGCCGACCACGTCGACGATATCGACCCGGTTGAGCAAATCGGTGATGAAGGATTGTGGAATCACGTAGGGAATGAATAGTCTTTGTCTCAGGTCAGACTATACCGCGCCGAGCCCGCCGCAGGGTTGATCTGCGGCAAAGCATCGGCGGGATTTCGCTCAGGCGCCGGCCAGCGCCTTCTTCACCAGGGCCGACACCACGGTCATGTCGGCGCGCCCGGCCAGCTTGGGCTTGACGATGGCCATGACCTTGCCCATGTCTTGCGGCCCGGCGGCGCCCGAGGCAGCCACCGCGGCCGCCACTTCGGCCGCGACTTCTTCGTCCGACAGGCCGGCCGGCATGTAGGCGGTGAGCACCACCAGCTCGGCCTTTTCGATATCGGCCAGGTCGGCGCGGTTGCCGGCTTCGAACTGGCTGATCGAATCCTTGCGCTGCTTGATCATTTTTTCGATGATGGCCAGGGTTTGCGCGTCGTCCAGTTCGATGCGCTCGTCGACTTCCTTGCGCTTGATGTCGGCCAGGATCAGGCGGATCGTGCCCAGCTTGGCCGCGTCCTTGGCGCGCATTGCCGTTTTCATGTCTTCGGTGATTTGTTGTTTCAGGCTCATATCATCCTCGCTGGCAGTGGTCGATGGGTATAAATAGCAAAACCCGCTGCGGACAACCGGAGCGGGTTTCGGGACTCTTCAGTTCGGCAATCCGGACAGGCGCCTGCCCGTCTCCGGATCGGGTGGACTGAACGTCTTAGAACAATTTCTTAGGCAGTTGTTGGCTGCGGATGCGCTTGTAGTGACGCTTCACGGCAGCGGCCAGCTTGCGCTTGCGCTCAGCCGTTGGCTTTTCGTAGAACTCGCGCGCGCGCAGTTCCGTCAGCAGACCGGTTTTTTCGATAGTGCGCTTGAAGCGGCGCATAGCGACTTCGAACGGCTCGTTTTCTTTAAGGCGAATAGTGGTCATGTAAAAATCAAACCGTTAGAATTTAGGGAAGAACGAGATTCTATCAGGATTTTGGCCCGAATGGAAGCTTTTCGCTTGGCTGTTTGGAAAGCGCCACAGGGGATGGCGGCCGCTCAGGCCGCGGCCAGCGCCAAGCCGGCCGCCACGCCCGAGGCCCAAGCCCATTGAAAATTATAGCCGCCGAGCCAGCCGGTGACGTCGACCGCCTCGCCGATGAAATACAGGCCGGGCACCTTGGTGACCATCATCGACTGCTGGGACAGCTCGCGGGTATCGACCCCGCCCAGCGTGACTTCGGCCTTGCGGTAGCCTTCCGAGCCGGTCGGCACGATGGCCCAGCGGTTGATCGCGTCGCCCAGCGCGCGCAGCCTGGCGTCGGGCAAATCGGCGAGGCGGGCCTCGGGCGACAAGCCGTTCGCGGCCAGCAAGCCCTCGGCCAGGCGCGCCGGCAGCCACTGCGACAGCACGTTGCCGAGCTGCTTCTTGAGCGTGCCCTTGCCCTCGATCAGCACCTGGGCGACATCCATTTCGGGCAGCAGGTTCAGCACGATGGGCGTGCCCGGCTGCCAATAGCTGGAGATCTGCAAGATGGCCGGGCCGGACAGGCCGCGATGCGTAAATAGCAAGTCTTCGCGGAAATGGCCGCGTTGTTCGCCCTTGCCGGCGCCGGTCGCGACGTCCACTTCGAGCGCGATGCCGGCCAGCGGCACGAAGGCTTCCCAGCTGGGGCCGTCGAAGGTCAGCGGCACCAGGCCCGGGCGCGGCTCGACCAGCCCGAGGCCGAACTGGGTCGCGATGCGGTAGCCGAAGTCGGTGGCGCCGATTTTCGGGATCGACAAGCCGCCGGTGGCGATGACCACGCTATCGGCCAGGATCGCGCCGCTGTCGGTGGCCAACAGAAAGCCTTCCGCCCCCTTGGCGACCGATTCGACCTGGCACGGCATGCGCCAGCTGACGTCGCCCTGCGCGCACTCGGCCTTGAGCATCTGGATGACCTGCTCGGCCGACTCGTCGCAAAACAGCTGGCCGCGGTGCTTCTCGTGCCAGGCGATGCGGTGTTTCTTGAGCAGCGCGAGGAAATCCTGCGGCGTGTAGCGCGACAGCGCGCTCTTGCAAAAATGCGGATTCTGCGACAGGAAGTGCTGCGGCCCGGCGTTGATATTCGTGAAGTTGCAGCGGCCGCCGCCCGAGATGCGGATCTTCTCGGCCAGCTTGGCGGCGTGGTCGATCAGCACCACCCGCTTGCCGCCCTGGGCCGCGACCGCCGCGCACATCATGCCCGCCGCGCCCGCGCCGATCACTGCGACATCAAATTGTTTTGCCATGGATGGGCCGGTTTCCGCTAATCGCTAAACCCGTGATTGTAAGCCCTGCAGGGCCTTGGAAACCAGCAAGCACTGTGCCACCTGGGCCGTGATCGATGCCGGCACCGGCGCCTCGCCGCGCAAGGCCTGACGGATCCAGGCGGCGGTCGAGGCCGCATCATGCTGCAACGGCAGCGGCGCCAGCGCATCGGTCGGCGGGTCGCGCGGCACCAGCAGGGTGCGCTCGCCGCCGTGGAACCAGTCGATCTGCTGCGCGCGGTTGGCGTGGGCCACGGTCTCGCCCTCGGTGCCGCGCATCAGGAAGGCATCGCCGCGCGCGGGCGGCGCCGCGCGCATGAAGTACACGGCCAGCATCTCGAGGTATTCGGGATGCGTGTACGACACCAGCCGCAAGGCCGGCCCCTCGTAAGGCTGCAGGATCTTGACCAGCGTATGGGTCGAATTGCGCACCCCGAGGATGCGGCGCAGCGCCAGCAGCCGCGCCATCTTCGGCGCCAGCGCCTCGATCGGCATGAAGCTCGGATAACCGAGCGCCGCGGCGACCTGGGTGTCGGCGATGGTCTGCGCCAGCGGCAAATCCATGGCCTGGAAGATCTCGGCGCTCGTGACCCGGCCCGGATCGGTCGTCACGCCATGCACCAGCACCGGCACCCCCTCGCGCGCCAGCAGCATGGCCAGCAGGGGCGTCAGGTTGGCCATCTTGCGTGCGCCGTTGTAGCTCGGGATCAGCAGCGGCGCGTACTCGCCCGGCGGCGCCGGCAGCCGCTCGAACGAGTCTTCGGCCGCGTCGAGGAAGCCGGCGATCTCCTCGACCGACTCGCCCTTGATGCGCATCGCCAGCAGCACGCCGCCCATCTCGAGGTCGGACACGCGTCCGTCCAGCATCGCCGCGTACAGCGCGCGCGCATCGTCGCGCGCCATGCTGCGCGCGCCCTTTTTGCCGCGTCCGATCTCCTTGATGAAGCGGGCGGCGGGGAATGGCGAGTGATCGGTAGGCATACCCGCAAGCTTACACTGGCGCGCCCAAGCCCGCGCCCGGCGCGCCGCTTTTTTTGATCATTCCCCTGCAACCGCGCCGATTTACCGCTAAACTGATCGGTCCCACCCGGCAAAAACACCTAGAGACGCAAGATCATGATCACGCCAGACAATATCGAAAACACCAACGTCACCTCCTTCGCGCAGATGCCCACGCCGGAGGAGCTGCATGCACGCCTGCCCCTGACCGACAGCGCCTTCCGCACCGTGATGGCGGGGCGCGAGGCGCTGCGCAACATCATCGACCGCAAGGACCGGCGCCTGTTCGTGGTGGTCGGCCCGTGCTCGATCCACGACCCGGTCGCCGGCCTCGATTACGCCGCCCGCCTCAAGCGCTTGCAGGCCGAGGTGGCCGACACCATGCTGCTGGTGATGCGCGTGTACTTCGAAAAGCCGCGCACCACCACCGGCTGGAAGGGCTACATCAACGATCCCGACATGGACGATTCCTTCCGCGTCGACGTCGGCATGGAGAAGGCGCGCCAGTTCCTGCTCGACGTCT
>DASRXO010000910.1:0-4086 GCA_035654095.1 Telluria sp. | reverse complement strand
TTCGCTGTGGCCGATCACCACCACCGACGAAAAACGCGGATCGCGCGCCAGCTTGTCGATCCAGGCAGCGGCATCGTCAATGTAAGTATCGAAACGCAGGTCCGCCTCGCTGCGCATCGCCGCGGTACTGGCGCCGATGCCGCGCTTGTCGTAGCGCACGCTCGCGTAGCCCGCATCGGCCAGCATCTGCGCCAGCATTTTCAGGCTGTCGTTGGGCTCCTTCTGTAGCGCACTGTTGCCGTCCCTGTCGGTCGGACCGGAGCCGGCGATGATCAGGGCCACCGGCATGCGGCCGCTCCGCGCCGGCATCAGCAGCGAGCCGGCCAGCTTGCCGGTCGGCGTCTCGAGCACGATCGCTTCGTCGGCCGCGTGAGCGGAACACAGCGCCACCAACATCCACAGCGCGAAGAATGTAACCAGGCGTCTAGTTTTCAAGATCGGCGCTCCGTTCAAGCCGTTTGGCATACACGAGGGAATACAAGGCAGGGACCACGGCGCCGGCCACCAGCAGCGCCACGCACAGTTTCGCCGGCAGCCCGGCCAGCGCGCAGGCGGTGCATAGCAGCGCGCCGGCGACCATCGTCTTGGCGCCCAGCCGGTGCGTGGCGTACCACACGCGCTCGTCCGCCAGCGTCCACGGCGTGCGGATGCCGATCCAGAAATTGCGCTTGACCTTGCCCAGCACATTGCCGATCAGGGCGACGAATACGCCCACGCCACCCAGCATCGCGCGATTCATGTCCATCGATTGCGAATACGCGCCCCACACCAGCATGCACTGGATATACGCCAGCATGCCGACCATGATCAGCAGGATGTGCCAGTAAGTCGATTGGAACAACGCCAGCGTGTAGCGCTTCGGCGAGAGCCAGGGCAGCACGGTCCACAGCAGCATGAACCCGACCATGAAGCCGGTATGCACGAAGATGAAGCTGCGCGGGCCGTAATGGTCGATCTGCCCACGCCCATTCCAGTGCGTGGGAATCTGTGCGGGCAGCTGCGTGTACATCGCGAGCGTCACCGCCAGCGTGGCGAGCAGCAGCAGGCCGCACAGCGTCAAGTAGCGGGTTTTCATCGTCCTTTTCCTTTCGATCCGCGGGCCATGTCCAGCGCCCATGCAAGCACGTCTTCCATCACCGTCGTGTTGAGCGCGTACCAGATGGTCTGCCCTTCGCGCCGGCTTGAAATCAGATCGGCCGCCTTGAGCACCGCGAAATGGTGCGACATGGTCGGCTTGGTCATGTCGAAGCGCTCGGCCAGCTCGCCGGCCGTCATCTCCTCCTTGCGCAGCATGCGCAGGATTTCGCGCCGCGTCGGGTCGGCGATGGCTTTGAAGGCGTTGTTGCTGGCACTGGCCATGTTCGAATGCGGTCTAATTAGATGAATGCCTAAATACTAGGCTACAAAAAACCGATAGTCAAGCGCTGGCGATCAGGGTGGGAGGATGGCCGCCAGCCGCGGCAGCGCGGCCAACGCGTTGCCGCGGGTGGCGGCGGCGACGTCCTGCGGCGTCAAGCCGCGCAGCTGGGCCAGCACCGCGCCGATGGCGGGCAGCTGCTCCGGGCTGTTGCGCGCCGGGTGGACCCAGGCCGGCGAGATGTCCGGCGCGTCGGTCTCCAGCACGATGGCATCGAGCGGCAAGTCGCTCGCCAGGCGCCGGATCTGCAGCGCGCGGGTGAAGGTCATGGCGCCGCCGAAGCCCAGCTTGAAGCCAAGGTCGATGTAGATGTGCGCCTGCTGGAAGCTGCCGTTGAACGCATGCGCGATGCCGCCCGCCGGCCGGATCTGGCGCACGTGCTTGAGCACCTGGTCCTGCGAGCGCCGCACGTGCATCAGCACCGGCAGGTCGAAGTCGCGCGCGATGCGCAATTGCTCGCGCATGAAGTGGTCCTGCTTCTTGCGCATCACTTCGGTGGTCAGCATCGGGATGAAGAAGTCGAGGCCGATCTCGCCGATCGCCACGAAGCGCGGATCGCCGAGCGCCGCCTCGACCGCGGCGCGCAAGTTGACCAGATCGTCCTCGGTCGCCTTCGGCACGCAGATCGGATGGATGCCCAGCGCATAGCTGGCATTCGACGCATCGCCCCCCAGTTGCGCCACCGCGCCGAAATTATGGCGGTCGACCGCCGGAATCACGATCATCGACACCCCGGCCTCCCCTGCCCGCCGCGCCACGGCCAGCGAATCGCCGCCGAATTCGTGCGCGTCGAGGTGGCAATGGGTGTCGATCCACATGGTCAGGCCTCGGCCGGCTGCAATCCGTGTTCGGTCAGGCGCAGCACGCGGTCGCAGCGGCGCGCCAGTTCGATGTCGTGGGTGACGATCACGAAGGCGGTGCCCAAGGTCTTCGACAGCTCGAGCATCAGGTCGAAGATCTGCTGCGCGGTGGCGTGGTCGAGGTTACCGGTCGGCTCGTCGGCCAGCACGCAGGACGGCCGCGTCACCAGCGCGCGCGCCAGCGCCACCCGCTGGCGTTCGCCGCCGGACAGCTCGCCCGGCACGTGGATCACGCGTTTCGACAAGCCCACGCGCGCGAGGATGGTGTCGGCCTGTTCCACCGCCGCGGCGCGCTTCTCGCGCCGTATCATCAGCGGCATCGCCACGTTGTCGAGCGCCGAGAACTCGGGCAGCAGGTGATGGAACTGGTAGACGAAACCGAGCTCCTTGTTGCGCAAGTCGCCGCGCGCGGTGTCGGACAAGGTGGCGAAGTCCTCGCCCTGCAGCGTCACCGAACCGGCGCTCGGCGTATCGAGCCCGCCCAGCAAATGCAGCAGCGTCGACTTGCCGGAGCCGGAGGCGCCGACGATCGCCACCCGCTCGCCGCGGTAAATATCGAAGTCGACCTTGTCGAGCACCTGCACCGAGTACGTGCCCTGGGTGAAGGTCTTGCCGATGCCGCGGCAGGACAGCACAGGTATGCCTTTATTCATAGCGCAGCGCCTCCGCCGGTTTCACGCGCGAGGCGGCATAGCTTGGATACAGCGTGGCGACGAAGGCCAGCACCACCGCCACGCCGCCGATCTTGGCGACGTCGGGCCAGCGCAGGTCGGACGGCACCTCGCTGATCAGGTAGATATCTTTCGACAAAAACTGCACTCCCAACAGGTGTTCGATAAACGGCACGATGACATCGACATTCAGCGCGACCAGCACGCCCGCGGCCACGCCCAGCGCGGTGCCGATGATGCCGACCAGCGCGCCCTGGATCATGAAGATCTTCATGATCGATCTGGGCGAGGAGCCCAGCGTGCGCAGGATCGCGATGTCGGCCTGCTTGTCGGTCACCGTCATCACCAAGGTGGACACCAGGTTGAACGCGGCCACCGCGATGATCAGCGTGAGGATAATGAACATCATCTTCTTCTCGGTCTGCACGGCGGCGAACCAGTTGGCGTTGAGCTTGGACCAGTCGCGGAACATCAGCTCGCCCGACATCGAGCGCTTGAGTTCCTGGGCGATCTGCGGCGCCTGGTGCATGTCGGCGATGCGCAGGCGCAGGCCGGATGGCGCGTCGAGCCGCTCCATGCGTTCGGCATCCTCGAGATTGATGAAGGCCAGCGCCGAGTCGAATTCATAGTGCCCCGCTTCGAAGATGCCGACCACGGTGAACGAACGGGTGCGCGGCAGCATGCCGGCCGGCGTGGTCTGGGCCTGGGCCAGCAGCATCGTCACCTTCTCGCCGATATTGACGTTGAGCGCGTGCGCCAGCGCATAGCCGATCACGATGTTGAAGGAGCCCGGTTTCAGCGCATCGAAGGAGCCCAGCTTGATCTGCTTGGCCACGTCCGACACCTTGTGCTCTTCGCTCGGCAGCACGCCGCGGATCACGGACGGCCGCATCACGTCGTCGCGCAGCAGCATGCCCTGGGTTTCGACGAACGGCGCGGCGCCCTTCACGGCCGGGTTCTGGAACGCTTCGCGCGCCGCAGCCTGCCAGTCGGGCATTTCGCCGCGCGCGTCGAACACTTCGATGTGCGCGAGCACCGACAGCATGCGGTCGGTGACCTCTTTCTGGAAGCCGTTCATCACCGACAGCACGACAATGAGGGCGGCGACGCCCAGCCCGATGCCGGCGACCGAAATGAG
>DASRXO010000909.1:0-8453 GCA_035654095.1 Telluria sp. | reverse complement strand
CCCGGTGGTGCGCGATCACCTGACCGCGATCGTGCTGGTCGGCGTGGGCGCGGCCGTGGTGCCGCTCGCGCTGGGCGGCCTGTGGAAATTTGGCCGCAAGTTCATGAGCCGCTGATCGTCGTTCCCGCGCAGGCGGGAATCCATAGCGCTTCATCTCCGCATAGGCGCTATAGGTTCCCGCCTGCGCGGGAACGACGGCTCTCAAGTTTTCGCCTGTTTCAGCCGTTACCCAGATAGTAATTCTACTTTCTGGAACCCCATGCGTAACCTGATCGCCCTGTTTGCTTGCTGCTTCGTCATGTTGACGGCAAGCGCGAACGATCTCCCCGCCAACCCCTCGGCCGCCGCCTCCAAGGCCGCCGCGGAGGAGGTGGCCAAGTCGGCGGCGTCGTTCAAGCCAGCGGCGTCGTTCAAGCCGGCGATCGGTGCGCCGCTGTCGGCGGCCGCCCAGCGCGCCAAGGAAGATGAAGCCGAGGCCGAGCTGTCGGCCAAGATCGCTACCCGCCTGGCGCAGATGCGCGCCAACCAGGCCGCGCGCGCCGCGGCCGCCGCCAAGGCCAGGAAGGTCGCCGACGCCAAGCAGAAAGAGGCCGCCGCGATCGCCGCTGCGCCGGTGGTGCGCCACAGCGAGCACTGGTCGTACGAGGGCGAGAATGGCCCCGCCAACTGGGGCAAGATCAATACCGACTGGGCCAAGTGCGGCAGCGGCAACCGCCAGTCGCCGATCGACATCCGCGACGGCATGAAAGTCGATCTTGAACCGATCGCGTTCGACTACAAGCCGTCCTCGTTCAACGTGGTCGACAACGGCCACACGATCGAGGTATCGCTCAGCGGCGGCAATTACATCACGGTGCAGAACCGCTCGTATGAGCTGATCCAGTTCCACTTCCACCGGCCGTCCGAGGAGCGCATCAACGGCCGCGGCTTCGAGATGGTGGTGCATCTGGTGCACAAGGACGCCGAGGGCAAGCTGGCGGTGGTGGCGGTGATGCTCGAGCGCGGCAAGGCGCAGAACGTGATCCAGACCGTATGGAACAACCTGCCGCTCGAAAAGCTCGACGTGGTCGCGCCGTCCGTGGTGTTGGACCCGAACGATATCCTGCCGGCCCATCGCGAATACTTCACCTATATGGGGTCGCTGACCACGCCGCCCTGCAGCGAAGGCGTGCTGTGGCTGGTGATGAAGGAGCCGATGCAGGCCTCGCCGGCCCAGATGGCCTTGTTCAGCCGCCTGTATCCGCTCAACGCGCGGCCGGTCCAGGCCAGCTCGGGACGCGTGATCAAGGAGTCGAACTGAGTTCTATTCGACCGTGACGGTGTGCGTGCCGCGCCATGTGCGGCCCGCTTCCAGCACCACCTGCGGTTCGATCGCGGCCGGTTCGATGCAGACGAAGCGCTGGTAGTCCTCGTCTTCCATGTCCGCCATCGCCGCGGCGTCGGCCGCGCCCGGATTCCACACCACCGCATCGCGAAAGCCGGTTTGCGCCAGCCGCAGCCGGGCCGCGCCGGTCTCGAGCGCGATCGCGCCCGGGATGCCGAAGAAAATATGATCGAGCTTGCCGTCGATGCGCAAGGTCTCGCGCTGCACGCCGCCGATGCGTACCTCGCCGATGCTCGCGACCCGGTGATAGCTGTGCAGCGCGGCGGCAAACTGCAAGGCGTGCGCGCCGGTGTTGTGCACCTCGAATTCCAGCCGCAGCTCGGCGCCGCGTAGCGCGACCCGCAAGCGCAGCGCGAACGGGTGCGGCCAGGCCTGCGCCAGCGCGGCCGGCACGTCGGCCGGCAGCAGTTCGAACACCGCGAACGCCGCGCGGCCATCCATCCCGCTGTCGGCCAGGCGCCAGGTGCTGACGCGCGCGAAGCCGTGGCGCAGGCCGGGACCGCGCTCGTTAAACTGCGGGAAAATCAGCGGCACGCCGCCGCGGATCGGACGGCTGCCGTCGAGCGCCGACTTGGTGCTCACGAACAGGCGCTCGGCGCCGTCGGCCGTCTTCCACGATACCAGGTGGGCGCCGAACAGCGTCACGGTCGCCTGCGCGCCATCGGCCGCGGTGATCCGCACGGCCGGCAATTGGCCGAATTCGGCCAGCGCGATTCCAGTCGTCGCCGCATCCATCAGGTCAGCTGCCCTTTCGCCATCGGCGGGTTCTTCGAGAAGTAGCGCTTGATGCCCTTGGTGATCGCGTCGGCGATCTGGTCCTGGTAGCCGTTGTCGCGCAGCTTGGCTTCTTCCTCGGGATTCGAGATGAAAGCGGTCTCGATCAGGATCGACGGGATGTCGGGCGCCTTCAGCACCGCGAAGCCGGCCTGTTCGACCGCGCCGCGGTGCAGGCGCGCGATGCCGCCGATCTCGCCCAGCACCGCTTTGCCGAGCTTCATGCTGTCGTTGATCTGGGCGGTGGTGGACAGGTCGAACAGCACGCTGGCGAGCTGCTTGTCGTGGCTCTTGATGTTCACGCCGCCGATCGCGTCGGCCAGGTTTTCCTTGTTGGCGAGCCAGCGCGCGGCGGTCGAGGTGGCGCCTTTTTCGGACAGCACGAACACCGACGAGCCGCGTGCGCTCGGCTCGACGAAGGCGTCCGCGTGTATCGAGACGAACAGGTCGGCCTGCACTTTGCGGGCCTTGTCCACGCGGCCGCCGAGCGGCACGAAGTAGTCGTCGTCGCGGGTCAGCATCACGCGCATGTTGGGCAGCTCTTCGAGCTTGAACTTGAGGCGCTTGGCGATCGCCAGCACGATGTCCTTTTCGCGCGTGCCGGCCGCGCCGGTGGCGCCGGGATCCTCGCCGCCATGGCCCGGATCGAGCGCGATGGTGATCATGCGCGTGACCTTCTGCGGCTTGGCGGCGGCCTTGGGATCGGGCTTGAGCGCCGGCGGCAACTCCGGTTTGACGGCGACCATGGCCGGCATCTCGGACTCCTGCTTCGCGACCGGATCGGGCGGCGCGGCCGGCAGTTCGGGCTGGCCGACCGGCGCATCGTCGCGCGACCACTCGCCTTTTTCGATCATCGCGGCGATCGGGTCGACCGGCTGCACCGGATACAGGTCGAAGATCAGCCGGTGCTTGTAATTGCCGACCGGGGCCAGCGTGAACACCTGCGGCTTGATCTCTTCCTTCAGGTCGAACACCAGGCGCACCACGTTGGGCCGGTTCTGACCCACGCGCACCTGCTTGATGTAAGGGTCGTTCGACTGGATCTTGGCGACCAGGCTTTTGAGCGTGGGGTTCAGTTCGAGGCCTTCGATATCGACCACCAGCCGCTGCGGATCGGGCACCACGAAATGGGTGGCCTTCAGTTCGCTGTCGTTTTCCAGCGTGACGCGGGTGTAGTCGGCGGCCGGCCAGACCCGCACCGCGAGGATTTGCGCGGCGCACGCGGGCAGCGGCGCCAGCACCGACAGCAGCAGCGTGCCGCCTGCCTTGAGCACCGTACGGCGGGTCACCGGTCGCGCGATCAAAGGTTTGGAGCGAATTTCAGACGGTCGAGGCATAGCAAACCCAGGTCGGACAACGCTTGCAATTCTACATCACGACCTTGCCCTGCGACACTAAGAATGATGTTCACATCAGGCGCGGGCAACAGTGGATCGGCCTTTTCCGGCCATTCGACGATGCAGATGTTGTGTGCATTGAAATCCTCGCGAAAGCCCGCGTCCAAAAACTCTTCCGGGCTGGACATGCGGTACAGGTCGAAATGAATGACGTCGACCATCTTGCCGTCGAGCCGCACCCGATACGGTTCCGACAAGGTGTAGGTCGGGCTCTTGACGGCGCCCACGTGACCTGCGGCGTGCAGCATGGCGCGCGTCAGCGCGGTCTTGCCGGCACCCAGGTCGCCATGCAAGTGTATCGCCAAGCCCGGCAGCAGGGCGCGCGCGAGGGCGGCGCCGAGGGCTGCGGTGGCCGGTTCATCGTGGAGGTGGGCTGTAAAATGCTGCATCGAATAGAATGGTGGTCGCGTTGCCGCGTATTGCCGTAATGCCGCTATTTTAATCCTTCGCCCGCATGCCACCTTCCCCCGCCGATCTGCCCGAACTTGCGCGCGCCATCAAGGCCTGGGGCGCCGAGCTCGGATTCGCCGAGCTGCGCATCGCCGACGCCGACCTGGCGCACGCCGAGGCGGGCCTGCAGGCCTGGCTGGACGCGGGCCAGCATGGCGAGATGGATTATATGGCAAGCCATGGCCTCAAGCGCGCGCGGCCGGCCGAGCTGGTGCCGGGCACGGTGCGCGTGATCAGCGCGCGCATGGATTATTTGCCGATGGCGACAGGCGCGGACTGGCGCGAGCGCGAGACCGCGCGCCTGCGCGATCCGCAGGCGGCCGTGGTGTCGGTGTATGCGCGCGGCCGCGATTATCACAAGGTCTTGCGCAGCCGCCTGCAGCAGCTGGCCGAGCGTATCGAGGCCGCCGCGGGTCCGCTCGGCTACCGCGTGTTCACCGATTCGGCGCCCGTGATGGAGCTGCCGCTGGCCGAGAAGGCCGGCCTCGGCTGGCGCGGCAAGCACACCTTGCTGCTGAACCGCGAGGCGGGGTCGATGTTCTTCATCGGCGAGATCCTGGTCGACCTGCCGCTGCCGGTGGACGCGCCGGCCAGCGCCCATTGCGGCCAGTGCCAGGCCTGCATCGACGTGTGCCCAACGCAGGCGATTTTAGGGCCGGGGCGGCTGGATGCGCGGCGTTGCATTTCCTATCTGACGATCGAGCTCAAGACCAGCATCCCGGTGGAGCTGAGGCCGCTGATCGGCAACCGGATCTACGGCTGCGACGATTGCCAGACCGCCTGTCCGTGGAATAAATTCGCCCAGCGCGCGACCTTGCCCGACTTCGACGAACGCAACGCGCTCGGCAGCGCCGGCATGGTCGAGCTGTTCGGCTGGAGCGAGGACGAATTCAACCGGCGCATGGAAGGCAGCCCGATCCGCCGCATCGGGCATGAGCGCTGGCTGCGCAATCTGGCGGTCGGGCTGGGCAATGCGGCCGGCCAGCTGCGCGGCGACACGGCGATCGTGGCGGCCTTGCGGGCGCGGGCGGCGCATCCGTCGGCGCTGGTGCGCGAGCATGTGGAATGGGCGCTGGCGCGCCATGGCGGAAGTTAGGGCTATGGCTTCATGGACGACTTCATGCATTCATCCATTGACGGGGTTTCACCGATACCGATGCAATATCGATAAGCGGCCGGCAAATTTGCAAGCGCTTTCCTTTCGCCCGGTTTGAGCTTGAACTCCATCAAGCTGCTGGAAACGCAAGATCGTTCCTGACGCTCGCCGCCGCCAGCGTCTTGGCAACGCGTCACATAAAGGCGATAAGCACAGGGAATCGTTGTATTGGCCGCGCTTCCTGGTGGCGAAAAAAAGCGGGTCCCGTTCGATTCAATCTTGCATGTAAATGTGGACTCGACAAAGGCTTCGCCCGCCACGGACGCGACAGGTGGCGATCGCTGAGCATGCGATGAGGTGCACCATAAAAATGCCGCAAAAAAGGCGATACGACTGACAGCGCAAGCTTTAAAAATCGGCAAAATGAACTCTTGAATCTTGAGCATAGCAGCTGAGATTTTCTAAAGTTGCAATCGTAGCGCATATTTATGACCGTCGGCTTTTTTTCCGGTCGCCGATGCGGACGGCAAATTCAATCGTCAGAGCCGCTTGAGGCGCAGGGCCGACCAGTCGCCGTCGATCGAAATCATCGCGACGCCGGTGATGCCGCGCTGCTTGGCGTAGGCGTTGATGGTGTCGCGGTTGATGTCGGTGGCCTTCGAGGCCGTGCCCTTGAGGTAGGCGATCCACAGCGAACCGCGCTCCTCGAGCCGCTCCTTAGCGAGCGGCAAGTATTTGTCGAGTTCCTTCTGGTTCAGGACGAACATCAGCACCACATCGACCGGGCCGTCGCCATTGTCGAGCAGCGCGGCCGGCAACTGGGCCACCACGGCGGGATGCACTGCCCCGTTCAGGACCGCCATCGATCTGGCATTTTTCAAAAACATCTTGTCTACAATTGTTTTCTCGCTCATTTGGGTGTCCCAAACTGGTTAACACGAATCGTGTAGCACGGAGGTGCTACACTTTATCATTCGCGATCAGGAGGCGCAAATATGTCCACCACCACGATTCGTTTATCTGAAGAATTGAAAGCTCGGGTCGCGCAAGCCGCCGAACGGGCTGGAACCACGCCCCACAATTTTATTTTACAAGCCATTGCCGAAAAAACCGAGATGGACGAGTTGAGTGCGCGGTTCCACGATGTCGCAGAGGAACGTTATGCCGAAATTATGTCAACGGGAAAGGCAATTCCTTGGTCTGAGATGAAAGAATATCTCGTTGGCCGCGTTGCTGGCGCGCGCGTCAAGCGGCCGGTAGCGAAGAAGATGCGCTGACATGGCGCGCGTCGAGTTCGCCGATAGTGTGGCCGGAGACTTCGAGCGCATCCTGGATTTCCTGCTGAAGAACAATGTCGCCGATGCCGCGACGCAGATCGATCAGCTGATTGACGCCCTTTCGGTTCTCGAACACAGTCCGCATATCGGACGCCCGGTGGGCAGGAACCTGCGCGAGCTTGTCATCGGCAAGCGTGCGCGAGCTTATATGGCCTTGTATCGCTATGTCGCTCCGGCGGACGTCGTCCTGGTGCTCGCCGTGCGCAGCCAGCGCGAGGCCGGTTACTCCGGACCATAAGCTACTTCAGCAGCCCCGCCAGTTCGACCGCGGTCTTGACGCGCATCTTGTCGAAGATGTGGGCGCGGTGGACTTCGACCGTGCGCATGCTGATGCCGAGCTGGTCGGCCACCACCTTGTTCATCTTGCCGGCCAGGATCAGGTCGAGCACCTCGCGCTCGCGCGCCGACAGGCTCGACAGGCGCGCCTGCACCGCCGCCGCCTCGCCGGCCTGGCGCGACACGGCCAGCGCTTCCTGCACCCGGTCCATCAGCTGGTTGTCGTTGAACGGCTTCTCGAAAAAATCGAAGGCGCCGCGCTTGAGGGTGTCGACCGCCATCGGCACGTCGCCGTGGCCGGTCAGGAAGATCACCGGCAGCCGTGCGGTCAGGCCGCGCGCGCGCAATTGGTCGAACACCGCCACGCCGTTGGTGCCGGGCATGCGCACGTCGAGCAGGATGCAGTCGCCGTCGGCATCGAACTGGCCGTCGATCGCGTCCAGGAATGCCTGCGCGCTGGCATAGCTGCGGGTCGCGATGCCGCGCGATTGCGCCAGCCAGCCGAGCGCGTCGCGTATCACGTCCTCGTCGTCTACGATGTGCAGCATGGAGTCTCCGAATTATTCTTATGGATTAAATAGGGTCAGAGTCGAATTATTTAAATAGGGTCAGAGTTGAAATTATTTAAATAGGGTCAGAGTCGAATTAATTCGAGATTCATGAATTAATTCGACTCTGACCCTATTTAAATAATTTCGACTCTGACCCTATTGAATCCATATCTTAGGCCAGCTTGGCCTGGCACGGCAATGCAAACGTGAAGATGGTGCCGCCGTCCGGGTTGGCGCGGTGGGTCAGGGTGCCGCCGTGGAATTCGATCGCGGTGCGGCAGATCGACAGGCCCATGCCCATGCCCTCGGCCTTGGTCGAGAAGAACGGCGAGAACAAGCGCTCGGCCACCTCGGGCGCGATGCCGTGGCCGTGGTCGATCACCGACACCGTCACCTGGCCCTGTTCCCAGGCCGCGGCGATGCACAGGATGCGGCGCTCGGGCGGACTGGCCTGCATCGCCTCGATCGCGTTGCGGGTCAGGTTCAAGAGCACCTGCTCGAGCATCATGCGGTCGGCGCTGACCGGCGGCAGCTCGGGCGGGATCTGCAGCACGATGCGGACGAAGAATTTGCGCGCCTGCAGGTCGATCAGCGCGCGGATTCCGTCGACCAGGTTGCGCAGGCCGACCGGCTGGCGCTCGGGCTCGCGCTTCTTGACGAACTCGTGCACGCTGCGGATGATCTGGCCGGCGCGCTGGGCCTGCAGGCTGGCCTGCTCCAGCGCCGGCTTGAGCATCGCGCCATCGACTGCCGCGCCGGTTTCGGTGGCGCGGCCCAGCACGTTGAGCGCGCCCGTGGTATAGCTCGAAATCGCCGCCAGCGGCTGGTTCAGCTCGTGCGCCAGCATCGACGAGATCTCGCCCATGGTGGCCAGGCGCGCGCTGGCGTGCAGCTTTTCCTGTTGCTGGCGGTTGAGGTCTTCGGCGCGCTTGCGGTCGGAGATGTCGAGGATCGAGCCCATCCAGCCGGTCTGGACGCCGTCGCTGTCGACCAGCGGCGCCTCGAAGATCAGCACCGGGACGCGCTGGCCGTCGGCGCGCTGGAAGATGGTCTCGAACTGCGGCGTGACGTTCCCCGCCAGCACCCCGGCCAGGCGCTGCTGGTATTCGGCCATCGCTTCCGGCGCCCAGTAGGGCATGGGCGGCAGCTTGCCCACCAGCTCGTTCGCGGACAGCCCGACCAGTTGGC
>DASRXO010000908.1:0-4138 GCA_035654095.1 Telluria sp. | reverse complement strand
CCGGGGTCGAGACCAGGTTGCCGGCGGCGGCCGAACCGGTGCGCAGATCGAAGCCGTTGACGGCGGTGACGCCGCGTGTGTTTTCCTGGTAGTTATAGCGCGGCATCAGGTCGACCGTCAGGTCGCTGGTCGGCTGCCACGAGAATTTCGCCATGAAGGTCTTGCCGCCCGAACCGTTGACGTTGCTCCCGCTGGTCAGGTTGTAGAGATTGCCGCCGTAGCGCGTGTCGCTGGCCGAGATGCGCATGCTGAACTGCTCGTTGACGCGGCCGCTGACCGAGCCGCCGACCCGCCATTCATGGTCGTCGGTGAGGAAGGTGCTGGCGCGGTAGACCATCGGACCGGAGATCGGCTTGGTCACGATGTTGATCGCGCCGGCCACCGCCGATTTGCCGAACAGGGTGCTTTGCGGCCCTTTCAGCACTTCGATGCGCGCCACGTCGGCCAGGTCCTTGAAGGCCTGGAACTGGGTCGCGACCGGAATGTCGTCGATGATCACCGACACGTCCGACTCGACGCCGATGCCGACCGACACGGTGCCGATGCCGCGCATGAAGATCGCGTTGTTGGCGGCGGTGGTGCCGGAGTTCAGGGTCAGCGACGGCATCATCGCGATCACGTCTTCGATCTCGCGCACGTTGGCGCGCTGGATTTCGGCGTCGGTCATCACGGAAATGGCCATCGGCACGCTTTCCAGTTTTTCGACCCGTTTGTTGGCGGTCACCATCACGGTTTCAAGATGGCCGGTCTGGTCTTGCGCTTCCTGTGCATAGCCCGTGTTCGCGATCGCGAATATCGCCAGGGCCAGTGGCGTCATCTTGCTTGTCTTGAGTTGCTTATATTTTTGGTTTAACACTTTTGTCCCCTCATTAAACTTATAAAAACCACAGATGCTGCTTTACCTCCAAATGAATTTTGCCGGTCACGATAGGAAATCGATTTTCTATTTGAATTGGTAGCGCTACCAGATGAACTTCGGCCGATGGTAGTGTAAGCACAAGGGGATGTCAATAATGTTGGGCAGTACGCGGCGAAAAACGCACCGTTTTACGACACTGCAGCAGGGAATGCCGGGCGTAGCCTCGACAGGTTCATGCCCGCATGCGTATGGCGGAGTATTGTGAAAAAAGCAAATTCAATTTCTAATGCACAATAGTCAATCGATTTCCTAAACTAGTTTACTGGACATAAAAAAAGCCCACGGCGTGGCGTGGGCGGCAGCGGACGTGGCGGGGCTCAGGTGCTGGCGCGCTCGACGATGGAGAAGCCGATGTCGATCACGCCGCCGCCGACCTCGCGTTCTTCGGCGCGCTCGATGATGAAGCGGGCCGCGGTATTGCCGATCGCGGCGCCATCGATGTGCACCGTGGTCAGGGCCGGATGCAGGTCTTGCGAAAAGTTCAGGTCGCCCAGGCCGACCACCGCCAGCCGCCCGGGGATCGCGATGCCGGTGGCCTGGGCCTCGGTCAGCACGCCCAGCGCGACCATGTCCGAGCTGCAGAACAAGGCGTCGATATGCGGATCGCGCGCCAGCAATTCGCGCAGGCCGCTGCGGCCGCTGCCGACGCTGGTCGGCGCCGGCACGATCCAGCTCGGCACCTCGGTGACGCCGGGGAAGGCCATGCCGAGGGCCACCGCGGCGTCGGAGAAGGACTTGTTGCGGCGCCGCGCGCGCTCGTCGTTGGCGCTGATGACGGCGGCGTGGCGGCGGCCGCGTGCGTACAGGAATTCGGCCACCGCGATGCCGATCTTTTCATGCGAGAAGCCGACCAGCATGTCGATCGGGGTCGGGGTCAGGTCCCAGGTTTCGACCACCGGGATGCCGCTGGCCTGCAGCCGGCGCCGGCCTTGGGGCGAGCGCATGATGCCGGTCAGGATCACGCCGTCGGGCCGGCGGCCGATGATCGCCTCCAGCAGTTCGTCTTCGCGCGAGTCGGTGTAGCCGGTTTGGCCGAGCATCAGCTGGTAGCCTGACTTGGCCAGCGCCGCCGTCATCGACTGCACCATCTCGAGGAACACCGAGCCGGCGATGGTCGGCACCACGGCCGCCACCAGTCGGCTCTTGCGCGAGGCCAGGCCGCCGGCCAGCATATTGGGCACGTAGCCGGTGCGCTCGACCGCTTCGCGCACCCGCGCCAGGATCGCCTCGGACACCGCGTTCGGCGTGTTCAGCGCGCGCGAGGCGGTGATCGGCGCCACGCCGGCCAGCTTGGCCACGTCGCGCAGCGTGAAGCCGCCGTTCTTGCGGCGCGTGCGGCGCGCGGGCGCCGCTTCGGCGGGAGCCGGGGTGCTGGGTTTGGTGGTGTCGTCCATGGCGCGATTCTATCATCGGGTCCGCGCGTCACCGCGGCGCTGGGTCCTTGGATGCGCAAGCGTCGTGCACGTGCTGGCTGATGAAGGTGCTCAGGCCCTTGCCGGCGCGCGCCAGCCGCTTCATCCGCTCGATATTGCGGCGGCCGGCGCTGGCGTAGGTGTAGTGGTAGATCTCGCCGCTGTGGAACTGCACGGCGATCGCGCGCTCGCCGATCTGGTAGGCGACCACGCCCGAGTCGCCGCCGAGTGCGCGGTACCGTTCCATGATCCAGGCCGGCTTGGCGACCATCAGCTTGCGGTGAACAGCCAGTCGGCCACCACCACGTAACGGCCTGTCGGCAAAATTCGCATGCCCGCCTTTCGTCTGTTTGTCCGTTTCAACAGTAGAGGGGAGGCGCGGCGATAAGTTCATTTTGGATGCGCCGTCGTTCCCGCGCAGGCGGGAATCCATACCCCGTATGAGTTCCCGCAGCGTGGCGGCTCATGCGGGGTATGGGGGGAACTCATGCAGTGCATGAATTCCCGCCTGCGCGGGGGCGACGGTCAGAAGCTGTAGTTGGCCCGCGCGTAGACGAAACGGCCGGAGCGGCCGAACGGTGCGTAGTTCGAGAACAGCGCATTGCCGGTGGTGTTCAGCGCCGGCGGCAATGCCTCGGGATAGGCGTCGAACAGATTGTCCGCGCCGACCGCGAGGCTGAGCTGCTTGGTCAGCGCGTAACGCCCCTCGAGATCGACCACCGTCTTCGCGCCCAGCATGAAGTCGAGCGCCGCCGTGGTGCCCGGCGACAGCACTTCACCGTAGCGTGTCGCGCGCAAGGTCGCGCCCCACTGGCCGAGGCCCCAGTTCATGCTGGCGTTGATCTTGTTCTTCGGCTGGCCTTTTTCGAGCGACAGCACGTTGATGCGGTCGAACAGGACCGGCGCCGGCGACAGCGCCGCCAGCTGGGCCGTGACCGGCACCTTGGTCACTTCGGTCTTGGTGTAGTTGCCGGCCACCGTGAAGTCGAAGTTGCCCGCATCGCCAGCCTTGAGCGGCCAGGCCACCACCACGTCCACGCCCTGGGTCTTGGTATCGACGCCGTTGATGAAGAAGCGCCCGCCGCCGACCCCGATGAAGCCTTGCGCGGTCAGGTAGTCGCGCACATTGGTGGCGGTCAGGTTCTCCGACAGCACGATGCGGTTCTTGATCTTGATGTCGTAGGCGTCGACCGTGATGCTGACCTTGTCGAGGCGCATCACCGCGCCCAGCGAGAAGTTCAGCGACTTCTCGGCGTCCAGCGGCTTGGCGCCCAGCGCGATCGCCGCCGGGTCGGTCGGCTTGAAGGTGGTGATCTCAAACGGCACGCCGTTGATGAAGTTGGTCGAGGTGGTGGTGAAGTTCTGCTGTTGCGGCGACGGCGCGCGGAAGCCGTTCTGCACCGAGCCGCGCAGCGCGAACGTCTTGCTGAAGTCGTAGCGGCCGGCCAGCTTGCCGGAGAGGTTGTTGCCGAAGTCCGAATAGTGCTCGCCGCGCAGCGCGAACGACCCGAGGAATTCCTTGGTCAGGTTGGCTTCGACGTCGGCGAACACGCCCACCGCGCTGCGGCTGGTGTCGGAGGCATTCGCCGGGCGGAAGCCGGGGAACACCTGCGAGCCCGGTGCGGTCGGGCTGCCGTTCGGCAGCAGCTGGCCGCCGAAACGGTAGGAATCGGGCTCGCCGGCGAACAGGGTGTAGCCCTCGCGCCGCGCTTCGGCGCCGAGCGCGACGTTGAGCGGCGAGGCCAGGCCATCCACCGGCAGCGCGCGCACGCCGGTCAGGTTGAACACCGTCTGGTCGTAGGAAAAG
>DASRXO010000907.1:0-3401 GCA_035654095.1 Telluria sp. | reverse complement strand
CGCGCCTCGACAAGGAGCGCACCAAGAAGGTCAAGGACGACGGCAACGACGAAGAGGATTGAGTCCTCGCCCTCGGCCTCAGGCCTTGCGCATCGGGTGGATGGTCTCGCCGCGCGCCAGCATCGACACGAACTGTTCGATGCGCTTGGCGCGGGTCTCCGGCTTCTTCGCGGTGTGGATGCGGAACAGGACGGCGTAGCGGTTCTGCGAATTGACGGTCTCGAAGAAGGCGGCGGCGGCCGGGTTGGCGTCGAAAGCGGCCCGCAGGTCGGGCGGCACGGTCGCGGTGCTGACCGATTGGTAGGCGCCATCCCAGCGGCCGTCCTCGCGCGCGCGCTCGATTTGGGCGAGGCCGCTCGGCTGCATGCGCCCTTCCTCGATGTATTGCGAGGCCTTGGCGCGGTTCACCTGGGACCAGATGCTCTTCGCGCCGCGCGGGGTCCAGCGCTGCAGCCAATAGTGCTGGTCGAGGCTTTGCTTCTGGCCGTCGATCCAGCCGAAGCACAGCGCCACTTCGAGCGCCTCGGCATACGATACCGACGGCTCGGGCGCGCCCTTCTTCGCATGGCGCAGCCACACGCCCTTCGAGCCGGCGTGGTGGCGGTCCAGCCACTGCGCCCATTCGGCCTGCGACCCGATCTGCAACTGCTCGCTGGTCTCCATCCCCGCCTCCTCTAGAAAGCATGAACGATAGCGCAAATCCGCCGCCCCGTCATTCCCGGGCTCGGCGCCCCCCTTGGCGGGAATCCATAGCGTGCATTGCAGTTCATGGACGCTATGGATTCCCGCCAAGGGGGGCGCCGAGCCCGGGAATGACAGGGGGCCTTTTGACAATTGGAGGGGAATCGGCAATCATCGCGGGATGCCCGCCAACCGCATCCGCACCGTCATCGCCATCGCCTGGCTCCTGTTCTGGGTGTTGACGGTGTCGGTCGCCATCCAGGACTACCAGCGCAACAACGGCCACGCCCTGTGGCAGCCGGTATTGTGGGAGACCTCGTCGATGGTGGTGGCGACCTTCCTGCTGCTGCTGCAGCGCCATTTCACGCTGCCCTACCGCCACCTGCTGGCCACGCCGTGGCGCTGGCTGGCGCTGCAGGCACTGTGGCTGCCCGTGTACTGGCTGGCCTTCGTCCCGCTCGCCTTCGGGATCCGGCATGCGGTGTATGCGCTGGCCGGCGCGGTCTACCGCCATGAGCCGTGGCCCCAGACCTTCGTCTACGAGTCGCTGAAGATCACTGTCTTCGTCAGCCTGTTCACGCTGATCCGGTTCGGCATCCTGTCCTACCAGGAGCTGCTGGAAGAGAAGCTGCGCGCCGAGAAGTCGAACGCGCTGCTGCGCCAGGCCCAGTTGCAGCGCCTGACCCAGCAGATGCAGCCGCACTTCCTGTTCAACGCACTGAACATGGTGTCCTCGCTGATGCACAGCGACGTCGAGAAGGCCGATGCGACCCTGATCCAGCTGGCCGACGTGCTGCGCACCACGCTCGACCTGAGCGAACTGCACGAGGCGCCGCTCGCCACCGAATTGCGGCTGGTGCGCGGCTATGCGCGCGTGATGGAGGAGCGCTACGCCGACCGGGTGGCGATCGACTGGCGCATCGACGAGGCGGCACTGGCCTGCACGGTGCCGGTGATGAGCATCCAGCCGCTGCTCGAGAATATTTTCAAGCACACGGTCGAACGGCGCCGCCAGCCGACCCGCATCACGCTGTCGGCCGTGCGCGACGACGCCGGCCTGCTGGTGCGGCTGGACGACGACAGCGGCGCCTTGAACCCGGCCGACACGCCCGGCATCGGCCTGAAGAACCTGCGCGAGCGCCTGTCGGTGCTGTACGGCGAGCGCGCCAGCCTCACGCTGGCGCAGCTGGAGCCGGCCGGCGTGCGGGCGGAGATGCGGCTGCCATGCGGGTCCTGATCGTCGACGACGAGCGCCCGGCGCGCGACAAGCTGCGCCGCATGCTGGCGCAGGACGCCGGCATCGCCGCCATCGCGGAAGCGCGCGACGGCATCGAGGCGCTGCAGCAGATCGCCGAGTTCAAGCCCGATGCGCTGTTCCTCGACATCCAGATGCCCGAGATCAGCGGCCTCGAACTGGCGGCCTCGCTGCCGGCGCCCGCGCCGCTGGTGGTGTTCGTCACCGCCTTCGACGAGTACGCGATCCGCGCTTTCGACGCCAACGCCATCGACTACCTGCTGAAACCCTACGACCAGGCGCGCCTGCAACGCGCGCTGCTGCGCCTGCGCGAGCGCCTGCACAGGCGCGAACCGATGCCCGCCTTCGACAGCGGCCAGCCGCTGCGCCAATTGCTGGTGACCGAGCGCGGCACCACCCGCATCGTGAAGGTGGACCAGATCCAGTGGCTCGAAAGCGCGGACAACTACGTGGTGCTGCACACCGGCGCCGGCGACCCGCTGATGCGCCAGACGCTGGCCGGGCTGGCCGCTCGACTCGGCCCCGGCTTCGTGCGCTGCCACCGGCGCGCGGTGGTGCAGCTGAGCTGGATCGAGAGCGTGGTGGCGCTCGACAAGGGCGACTGCGACCTGCTGCTGCGCGGCGGCGCGCGGGTGCCGTGCAGCCGCCAGTACCGCGCGGCGGTGATGGAAAGGCTGTAGCGCGTCCGGCTCGCCCCAGCCGCCTCCCGGCTCGCCCCATTTGACTGGCCGGCGCGCGCGGCGGACCGTACTCTGGCGTGGTTATCCAATCGGATCCAACCAAGGACCTCGCCATGACCAGCACAAGCAACACCGGCAGCCGCCTCTACTTCCTCGACTGGGTGCGCATCGCCGCCTTCCTCGTGCTGATCTGCTACCACGTCGGCATGTACTACGTGAGCTGGGACTGGCACGTCAAGAGTCCCGACGCGGGCCGCGCCCTCGAACCGCTGATGATGCTCAGCTCCCCGTGGCGGCTTGGCCTGCTGTTCATGATCTCCGGCGTGGCCTCGAGCTTCATGCTGGCCAAGATCGACGCGCCGCGTTTCCTGCGCCAACGCAGCGTGCGGCTGCTGGTGCCGCTGCTGTTCGGGATGCTGGTGATCGTACCGCCCCAGTCCTATTTCGAAGTGATCGAAAAGCTGGCCTACGAGGGCAGCTACCTCGACTTCATGAAGCTGTATCTCGGCGCCTACTACGGCTTCTGCAAGGACGGGAACTGCCTGCTGCTGCCGACCTGGAACCACCTGTGGTTCGTGGCCTACCTGTGGATCTACACGCTGGCGCTGGGCGCGCTGGTGCTGGCGCTGGGCGCGCGTTTCGAGGCGCTGGCGCAGCGCGCGGCGAGCCTGCTGACCGGCTGGAAGCTGGTCGTGCTGCCGATCGCGGTGCTGACCGCGATCCGCATGGCGCTGGTGCAGTTCCCCGCCAACCATGCGGTGGTGGGCGACTGGTACAACCACGCG
>DASRXO010000906.1:0-3213 GCA_035654095.1 Telluria sp. | reverse complement strand
CATCTCGGCGAGCCGGCGCGCGGCGACGTGGTCACCTTCTCTTCGCCCAAGGACGGCACGCGCCTGATCAAGCGCGTCATCGCGCTGCCCGGCGACGTGGTGGAGATGCGCGACGAGCGCCTGGTCATCAACGGCCGCGCCGCCAACTACGCGCTGCTCGAGGAGACGGCGGAGCCGCTGGCCCCCGGCAGCGTCGTCGCGGCCCAGCGCTTCAGCGAAACGATGGGCGGCGAGCGCCACAGCATCCAGCTGATCCCCGAGCTCGGGCTGATCGCGCGCGACTTCGGTCCGATCACCATCCCCAAGGACCAATACCTGATGTTGGGCGATAACCGCGACAACAGCGCCGACTCGCGCGTCATCGGGCTGGTGCCGCGCAAGCTGTTGATCGGCCGCGCCGAGCGGGTGCTGGTGTCGGCCGATATCAAGGGCAACTGGAAGCCGCGCACCGAACGCTTCGGCATGCGACTCGAGTAAGCCGCCGGCGCAAAGCCGGCGCGGGTGACGCGCTGAAAATGTCTGTACAATTCCTGCCTCGGCCGGCCGCATCCCGCGCGGCCACGCACGGAAAAGGCTGCGCTGCATGCAAAGATTGTTGACGGTGATTTTGGCTTGCCTGGGGATGGTGGGCGCGCTGGCGATCGATACCTATTTGCCCTCGATCCCGGCGATCGGCCGCGAATTCGCGGTCGGCCCGCTGGCCGTGCAGCAGACCCTGAGCATCTTCCTGTTCGCCTTCGCCTTCATGATGCTGTTCTACGGCACGCTGTCCGATTCCTTCGGCCGGCGGCCGGTGATCCTGGCGGCGCTGGCGGTCTACACGCTGGCCTCGCTGGGCGCCGTGTTCGCGCCCAGCCTCGGCTGGCTGCTGGTGTGCCGCGCCTTCCAGGGCCTGTCGGCCGGCGCCGGCTCGGTGATCGGCCAGGCCATCGTGCAGGACCGCTACTCGCACGACCAAGGCCACGCGCAAAAGATCATGTCGCACATCATGATGGTGTTCGGCCTCGCGCCGGCCATCGCGCCGGTGCTGGGCGGCTGGCTGCACGTGACCTTCGGCTGGCGTTCGACCTTCGTGTTCCTGACCGCTTTCGGTGCGCTGATGATCCTGCTGGTGTTCCGCGCCTTGCCCGAGAGCCTGCCGAAGGCGCAGCGCCATCCCTTCCACGGCCTCGCGATCGCCAGGAATTACCTCAAGGTGCTGGGCCGTCCGGCCTTCCTGCTGCTGTCGCTGTCGGTCGGCATGGCCTTCGGCGGACTGTCGCTGTACATCGGCTCGGCCGCCAACTTCGTGATGGACATCCTGCACCTGCCCGAGACCGCCTTCGCCTGGATGTTCATTCCGCTGATCAGCGGCATGGTGGCCGGCTCGGCCTGGGGCGGCAAGCGCGCCGCGCGCATGGCGCCCGAGCGCATGATGTGGCTGGGCTTCGGCATCATGACCGCGGCCAGCGTGATCAACGTGAGCTACAACGCGGCGTTCACGGCCGCGGTGCCGTGGGCTGTGCTGCCGCTGGCGATCTACACCTTCGGCCTGGCGCTGGCGATGCCGGCGATCCAGATCAAGGCGCTGGCGCTGTTTCCCGACAACCGCGGACTGGCCTCGTCGATGCTGTCCTTCATCCAGATGATGGCGTTCGCGCTGACCTCGGGCCTGGTGGCGCCGCTGCTGTTCGACAGCGCCCTCAAGCTCGCCTGCGGCGTGCTGGTCGGGCTGGTGCTCAGTTTCAGCTGCTGGCGCCTGAGCCTGCGCCTGCATGCGGCCGGGGTGCCCGCCATCGCTTGAGCGCGTGATGCCGCCCGCTAGCGGTTGTGCTGCTTCATGGCGGAGGCGACTTCGCGCTTGCCGTCGCGTTCTTTTTCGGTGGCCCGCTTGTCGTGCTGCTTCTTGCCCTTGGCCAGGCCGATTTCGCATTTCACGCGGCCGCCCTTGTAGTGCAGGTTGAGCGGCACCAGCGTGTAGCCGGAGCGCTCGACCTTGCCGATCAGCTTGTCGACTTCGGCGCGGTGCAGCAGCAGCTTGCGGGTGCGCACCGCTTCCGGATGGACGAAGGCGGAGGCGGTCGCCAGCGCACTGATGTGGGCGCCGAACAGGAACAGTTCGTCGCCGCGCACCACCACGTAGGCTTCCTTGATATGGACGCGCGAGTCGCGGATCGCCTTCACTTCCCATCCCTCGAGCACGACGCCCGCTTCATAGCGGTCCTCGATGAAATAGTCGTGAAAAGCTTTTTTATTGTCAACAATGCTCATGAAATAGCGAAAATGCGCGGGTCGGTTAAACTACGGTGTATCCAACATCATAACAAACGGTTGAGTAGATGGCAGTCGTGCATAAAACGGTTTTTCTTGGCTACAGCGCCGAACAGATGTTCGAGCTGGTGGCGAAAGTCGAAGATTATCCCAAATTCCTGCCCTGGTGTGGCGGGGTCAAGGTGATCGAACGGTCGGAGGACCGGCTGGTCGCCTGCCTCGCGATCCACTTCCACGGCGTCAACCAGAGCTTCACCACCGCCAACCACAACACGCGCCCGAGCCAGATGAAGATGACGCTGGTGGACGGTCCCTTCAAGTGCATGGACGGCACCTGGACCTTCAAGCCGCTGCGCGCCGACGCCTGCAAGGTCGAGTTCGACCTGCACTACGAATTTTCCAGCATCATCCTCGAGCAGTTGATCGGCCCGGTGTTCGGCATGATCGCCAACAGCATGGTCGATTCTTTCTGCAAACGGGCGGAGACCGTGTATGGCTGAACAACTGCGCGTGCAGCTCTGCTACGCGACCGCGGCGCGCGAGATCTTGCTCGACCTCGCGGTGGCGCCGGGCACCACCATCGGGCAGGCGATCGTGCAGAGCGGGATCCTGGAGCTGGTGCCGGGCATCGACCTCGCGCTGCAGCCGGTGGGCATCTACAGCAAAAAGAAAGCGCTCGACACCGTGTTGCGCGAGCACGACCGCATCGAAATCTACCGGCCGCTGCTGGCCGACCCGAAGGAAACCCGGCGCAAGCGCGCCGAGAAAAAGGCCGCCAAGGCTTGAGCGCCGCCCGTCGTTCTCCCCATTGGGGAAAATGACTTCCCGCGAAGGCGCACTAGTGTCCGGAATAATTTGCTTGACTAAGCTGGGAGGGGTTGCAGGCATTGGATTAGGGGCGTATACCCGAGTTTGCCGACTCAACTAATCCAAACCTGCAACATGTTCAGCATAACGACTTTT
>DASRXO010000905.1:0-5014 GCA_035654095.1 Telluria sp. | reverse complement strand
CGGCCGCTCAAGGGCATGCGCCCGCTGGCGGTCCTGGGCGATAACATCACCACCGACCATTTGTCGCCGTCGAACGCGATCATGCCGGGCAGCGCGGCCGGCGAGTACCTCGCGAAGATGGGCCTGCCCGAGGAAGACTTCAACTCGTATGCGACCCACCGCGGCGACCACCTGACCGCGCAGCGCGCCACCTTCGCCAACCCGACACTGAAGAACGAGATGGTGCGCGAAGACGGCAAGGTGAAAGCGGGCTCGCTGGCGCGCATCGAACCGGAAGGCAAGGTCACGCGCATGTGGGAAGCCATCGAGACCTACATGGAGCGCAAGCAGCCGCTGATCGTGATCGCCGGCGCCGACTACGGCCAGGGCTCGTCGCGCGACTGGGCCGCCAAGGGCGTGCGGCTGGCCGGCGTGGAAGCGATCGTGGCCGAAGGCTTCGAGCGCATCCACCGCACCAACCTGGTGGGCATGGGCGTGCTGCCGCTCGAATTCAAGCCGGGCATGGACCGCAACACCTTGCAGATCGACGGCAGCGAGACTTTCGACGTGGTCGGCGAGCGCACCCCGCGCGCCACGCTGACGCTGGTGATCACGCGCCGCGACGGCGAACGGGTGGAGGCGCCGGTGACCTGCCGCCTCGACACCGCCGAAGAAGTCGCGATCTACGAAGCGGGCGGCGTGCTGCAGCGCTTCGCCCAGGATTTCCTCGAATCGAACAAGGCCGCCTGACCATGACCCATCTACCTCAAATCAACATCCCCGCCACCTATATGCGCGGCGGCACCAGCAAAGGCGTATTCTTCCGCTTGCAGGATTTGCCGGCGTCGGCGCAAGTGCCGGGCGCGGCGCGCGATGCCCTGCTGCTGCGCGTGGTCGGCAGCCCCGACCCCTACGGCAAGCAGATCGACGGCATGGGCGCGGCCACGTCCAGCACCAGCAAGACGGTGATCCTGGCGAAGAGCGCGCGGCCCGATCACGACGTCGATTACCTGTTCGGCCAGGTGGCGATCGATTCCGCCTTCGTCGACTGGAGCGGCAACTGCGGCAACCTGTCGGCCGCGGTCGGCCCGTTCGCCATCGGCAGCGGCCTGGTCGACGCCAGCCGGATTCCGCGCGACGGCGTGGCGGTGGTGCGGATCTGGCAGGCCAACATCGGCAAGACCATCATCGCCCACGTGCCGATGACGGGCGGCGCGGTGCAGGAGACCGGCGACTTCGAACTCGATGGCGTGACCTTCCCGGCGGCCGAGGTGCGGCTCGAGTTCATGGATCCGGCGGCCGAGGAGGAGGGCGCGGACGGCGCCATGTTCCCCACCGGTCGCCTGGTCGACGAGCTCGAGGTGCCGGGCGTCGGCACCTTCAAGGCCACCATGATCAATGCCGGCATCCCGACCATCTTCCTCGATGCCGAATCGCTCGGCTACACCGGCACCGAGCTGCAGGGCGCGATCAACGGCGACGAGCAGGCGCTGGCGCGGTTCGAGGCGATCCGCGCCCACGGCGCGTTGCGCATGGGCCTCATCAAGCACCTGGACGAAGCGGCCAGGCGCCAGCACACGCCGAAGGTGGCGTATGTCGCGCGGCCGGCCGCATATGTCGCATCGAGCGGCAAGCCGGTCGCTGCCGCCGATATCGACCTGCTGGTGCGCGCCATGTCGATGGGGAAGCTGCATCACGCGATGATGGGCACGGCGGCGGTCGCCATCGCCACCGCCGCGGCGATCCCCGGCACGCTGGTGAACCTCGCGGCCGGCGGCGGTGAACGCAAGGCGGTGCGCTTCGGCCATCCCTCGGGCACCTTGCGGGTCGGCGCCGAAGCGCTCGAGGCGAATGGCGAATGGAGCGTGGCCAAGGCCATCATGAGCCGCAGCGCGCGGGTGCTGATGGAAGGCTCGATACGGGTGCCCGCCGACGCCGTGATGGAAGCGGCAAGCTAGCCGGTTTAGCCATGCCCGGCCAGTGTGCACTTGTACACAACAGCCGGGCATGATGTTTTCTGCGATTTCGCAAAATCGCCATGTTTGTGGTTTATGATCGTGGCTCGCATAGCGGCCCGCCCGAGAGGCTGCGTGTATTTTCGGTAGCGGGACATGGATCGAATTCCAACCAGGCCGGATGTCGTCGCCGAGGCTTTGCAGCTGCTCGGCGTGCCCGCCTGCGCCTGCGATGCGGCCGGCCGGGTCACGGCCGGCAATCCCGAGCTGAGCGCACTGCTGGGGCGCGACATCGCCGGCGCCGCGCTGGTCGAATGCCTCGCGCCGCGCGCCGCCGCTCTGGCGCAGGCGCCGTTGCAGGCGGCGCTGTCGGTCGCGCAGTGCTGGGACAGCGTGCTGCTGGCCGCCGGCGAAGAGGTCGCGGTCCAGGTCAGCACCAAGCCGCTGCCGGCCAGCGCCGGCGCCACCTTCGTGTTCACCGACATCCGCCATTTCGAGCGCGACCAGGCCGCGCTGCGCACCACGCTGCTCGAACAGAAGGCGATCCTCGAGAACGCCGCCGTCGGCATCCTGTTCAGCAGGGGCGGCGTGATGATGTCCTGTAATCCGCGCTTCGCCGAGATGTTCGCCTACGCGCGCGAAGAACTCATCGGCCGCCGCGCGGTCGAGGTGTTCCCGTCGCCCGAAATCTACCACCAGTTCGGACTCGAAGCCGGGCCGCTGCTGGGCAACGGACTGCCGTTCGAGAAGACCGAGTTCCAGTTCAAGCGGCGCGATGGTGCGCTGTTCTGGTGCCGCGTGCGCGCCAAGGCGGTCGACACCGAGCGCAGCGCCGAAGGCACGATCTGGATCCTCGAAGACGTGACCGAGTCGCGCCAGACCCTGGTTGAAATCCAGGCGATCATGACCAACGCCTCGATCAGCATCCTGTTCACCAAGAACCGCGTGATCACGCGCTACAACCGCGGCTTCGCCGAGATGTTCGGCTACCAGGGCGACGAAGCGCTCGGCCTGCTCGGGCGCGCGCTGTACCCCAGCGACGAGATCTACGAGCGCATCGGCGCCGCCGCCTACCCGCTGCTCTCGGTCGGCAAGCCGTACCAGACCGAGGTCGAGATGGCGCGCAAGGACGGCAGCGTGATGTGGGCGCAGCTGATCGCCTACGTGGTCAATCCCGACGACCCGGCCCACGGCACGATCTGGATCATCGAGGACCGCACCGAACACAAACGCGCCGAAGAAACGCTGCGCAATGCGCTGCTCGAAAACCAGGCCATCCTCGACAGCGCGGTGCTCGGCATCTCGGTGGTCGAAAACGGCTTCAACCTGCGCTGCAACACCAAGATGGAAGAGCTGTTCGGCTACGGGCCGGGCGAGATCAACGGCCTGTCGGTGCAGTCGCTGTATCCCGACAAGGCAAGCTGGGACATCGCGCGCGGCGAGACCTCGCGCGACTTCCACGCCGGCCGCGTCAGCATGTCGGAGTACCAGCTGGTGCGCAAGGACGGCAGCACCTTCTGGGCGCGGCTGTCGGGCCGGCCGTTCGACCTGTCGCAGCACACCGGCCGCTCTGTGTGGCTGGTGGACGACGTGACCGCGCGGCGCCAGGCCGCCGAAGCGGTACGCCGCGCGCGCGATGAACTCGAAATCCGGGTCCTCGAACGCACCGCCGAACTGGCCGGCGCCAACACCTTGCTGCAGGCCGAGATCGTCGAACGGCGCCAGGCCGAGGCGCGGGTGCACCACATGGCCTACCACGACAGCCTGACCGGCCTGCCGAACCGCGCGCTACTGTCGGACCGGCTGGACCGCGCGATGCTGACGGTGCAGCGCTCCGAGCGCAAGCTGGCGGTGATGTTCCTCGACCTGGACCGCTTCAAGACCATCAACGATTCGCTCGGCCACATGACCGGCGACCATCTGCTGAGGGAAGTGGCGAGCCGGCTGTGCCGCGCGGTGCGCGCCAGCGACACCGTGGCGCGGCTGGGCGGCGACGAATTCGTGGTGCTGGTGCCGGGCATCCGCGCGGCCGACGAATGCGTGCACGTGGCCGAGAAGATCATCGACGCGCTGGCCGCGCCGTTCCCGTTCGAAGGCCGCCTGCTGCACATCACGCCGTCGATCGGGATCTGCATGTACCCGGACGACGGCGGCGACGTCGAGACCCTGATGCGCCACGCCGACGCCGCGATGTACCATGCCAAGGCCAGCGGCCGCAATAACTACCAGCTCTTCACGCAGCGCATGAACCTGGCCGCGGCCCAGCATTTCGAACTCGAGAGCAGCTTGCGCAGCGCCCTCGCGCGCGAGGAATTCGAGCTGTTCTACCAGCCGATCATGGACATCGCCACGCGCCGCGTACACGCCATGGAAGTGCTGCTGCGCTGGCGCCGGCCCGACAAGGGCCTGATCCTGCCCGACCACTTCATCCCCATCATCGAAGAGAACGGCCTGATCGTGCCGATCGGCGAATGGGCGATGCGGCGCGCCTGCGAGCAGAGCGTGGCGTGGCAGCGCGCCGGCCTCACGCCGCTGCCGCTGGCGGTCAACCTGTCGCCGCGCCAGTTCATGCACCGCGGACTGATCGAGTCGATCCGGCGCATCCTCGACGAGACCGGGATCGACCCGGCGCTGCTCGAATTCGAGATCACCGAGACCGCGCTGATGCAGCACGGCGAGCAGACGCTGGAGATCCTCGGCCAGATCAACGCGATGGGGATCCGGCTGTCGATCGACGATTTCGGCACCGGCTATTCGAGCCTGGCTTACCTGAAGCGCTTCCCGGTCAGGAAAGTCAAGATCGACCGCGCCTTCATCAAGGACCTGCAGGACAGCGCCGAAGACCGCGCGATCGTCGCGGCCATCATCGCGCTGTCGGACAGCCTGCAGCTGCAGGTGGTGGCGGAGGGCGTGGAGAACGAGGCGCAGTTCGACCTGCTGCGCCAGAGCGGCTGCCAGTACGCGCAGGGTTATCTGTTCAACCAGCCGCTCGACGCGGCCGAAGCGCAGGCCCTGCTGCGCGCCTTGTTGTAGCGCTTACTCGAGGGTCGCGATCACCGGCGCATGGTCGGACGGCTGCG
>DASRXO010000904.1:0-2505 GCA_035654095.1 Telluria sp. | reverse complement strand
CGAAGGCCAGCCAGCCGTGGCGCGGCTGCAGGCTCTTGGCCACCACGAACAGCACGGCCATTGCCAACAGCAAGCCGCCGGCGATCCGCCGCATCCTGGTCAATTGTTCCAGTTGCCCCTGTTCGTGCATCGCCCGCCGCGTCGCGCCGTCACCTGTCGATACCAGTAGACTCTGGCGGTGTTTCCAAAGTTCAGGAAAGCAAGGCCATCAGCGCGTTCGGATGGAAAGGCAGGCCGGCCAGGCCGGCGATGCCGAAGAACACGCCCAGCGCGGTGGGGATCAAGGCGCCGAAGAACAGCCAGCGCTGGCGCGTCAGCGCGGTGATCGCCAGCAACGAAATCGCGATCGCCAGCAGCGCATCGGACAGGTCGAACTGGTCGTCGCGGAAATTGGCGGCGTCGTAGTCGGCCTGGTCCTGCTCGGCCAGCGTCTTGACCTCTTCCTTCTTGCGTTTCTGGTCGTCGGCGATCTGCAGGAATTCCTTGACCGCGCCGGCGTAGGCCTCCTGCTCGGCCGGCGGCCGGCCCAGCGCGGTCAGCCTCAGTTGCGCGACGGTCGAGCGGGCCACCTCTTCGCGCACATTGCGCGCCTGGTAGAACGACCAGTGATCGACTTTGTTGGCCTGGGCCTGCTGCATGGCCTGGTTGATATTGTCGTCCTTGACTTTGCAAAGGCCCATGAACGTGGCCAGCAAGGCCACGGTGATGGCGACCCGCATATTGAGCGGATCGGTGGGCGCCTCGGGCGTGGACACAGCGTCGGTGATTTCCATGGCGATATGAGCGGAGTTGGCAACGCCAGCATCTTGCCACAAGTTTCTTACATGACAGTTAAACCGGCAAGGCCCACCGGTCCACCACGGTATAAGACTGCTGCTTCCCGATGTGGCTGTGCAGGAGCACAAAGTCGCGCACCCGCCATTCGACCGGCTCGATGGCCTGCTGGGCAACCATCTTTGCGTCGTACAGCAAGGTCAAGTGCGGCGTCGCGCTGCCCGGCTTCATCCTGACGCCGGCACGCGCCAGCGCCTCCGCCAGCGCGCGATGCAAACCCAGCAGGCCAACGACGCCCTCATCGCCGCACAGCACCAGCGGACTTCCTCCCGACACGCGCGAGTGCGACGCAAAGCTCATCGCCCGGTCAAAAAGCAGCGTGAACGGCGCCACCGCCACGCTGGCCGCCCCCCGGCGCGCATGCTCGACCAGGCGATCCGGCATGCCGGCGTGATCGCCCAGGTCGTGCATCGACACATGCAGGCGAGCTGACTTGACCGGATGTGCCGTCAGCCCATGCGCGCTGCGCAGGCCTCCCGTGAGCAGCTCGATCTGCCCATGCACGGCCGGATCCGGCAGCACCGCGAAAAACAGCCGGTCCGTCGGCTCGGGCGCCGGTTCAAATCCCGGCAATAAAATCTGGTCCGCCATTACTGGAACGCGACCTCGGCAAAGCTGCGCAGCTTGCGGCTGTGCAGGCGGTCGGTGCCCAGCGCGCGCAGCAGTTCGACCGCGCGGATGCCGATCCGCAGATGCTGGTCCACACGCTCGCGGTAGAACTGGTTGGCCATGCCGGGCAGCTTGATTTCGCCGTGCATCGGCTTGTCGCTCACGCACAGCAAGGTCCCGTACGGCACCCGGAAACGGAAGCCGTTGGCCGCGATGGTCGCGCTTTCCATGTCGAGCGCCACCGCGCGGCTCTGGCTGAAGCGGCGCTCGGGCGTGCGCTGCGGCAGCAGTTCCCAGTTGCGGTTGTCGGTGCTGGCCACGGTGCCGGTGCGCATCACGCGCTTGAGGTCGTGGCCGGTCAACTGGGTCACCTCGGCCACCGCCGCCTCGATCGCGACCTGCACCTCGGCCAGCGGCGGGATCGGCACCCACAGCGGCAAGTCTTCGTCGAGCACGTGGTCTTCGCGCACGTAGCCGTGGGCCAGCACGTAGTCGCCCAGCTCCTGGGTGTTGCGCAGGCCGGCGCAGTGGCCCAGCATCAGCCAGGCGTGCGGGCGCAGTACGGCGATGTGGTCGGTGATGGTCTTGGCGTTGGCCGGACCGACGCCGATGTTGACCATGCTGATGCCGCTGCCGTCGGCCCGCACCAGATGGTAGCCGGGCATCTGCGGCAGGCGCGGCGGCGCGGCGCCGAGCGCATCGCCGGCCTGCACTTCTTCGCCCACGCGGCGGGTCACCAGGTTGCCCGGCTCGACGAAGGCGACGTACTCGTCCCCTTCCCCATCGCGCGGACGGCTCATGATCTCGTGGCCGAGGCGCTGGAATTCGTCGACGTAGAACTGGTACTTGGTGAACAGCACAAAATTCTGGAAGTGCTCGGGCGAGGTGCCGGTGTAATGGCGCAGCCGCTGCAGCGAGTAATCGACGCGCGGCGCGGTGAACAAGGCCAGCGGCTGGGCCTCGCCCGGACCGGCTTCGAAGGTGCCGTTGGGGATGCCGTCGTCCATCGCGGCCAGGTTCGGCAGGTCGAACACGTCGCGCATCAGCAGGCGGCGGCGGGCG
>DASRXO010000903.1:0-7340 GCA_035654095.1 Telluria sp. | reverse complement strand
CCTGCGCTTCGTCTGGTCGCGTCCGATCATGCTGGGCGCGATTTCGCTCGACCTGTTCGCGGTGCTGTTCGGCGGCGCCACCGCGCTGCTGCCGGCCTATGCGCGCGACGTGCTGCACGCGGGTCCGACCGGCCTCGGCCTGCTGCGCACCGCGCCCGGCGTCGGCGCCGCGGTGTGTTCGATCACGCTGGCCCTGCACCCGATCCGGCGCCACGTCGGCGCCTGGATGTTCGGCGGCGTCGGCCTGTTCGGCCTGGCCACGCTGGTGCTGGGCTCGACCGCCAGCTTCGCGGTCGCGCTGGCCGCCCTGTTCCTGCTCGGCGCCGGCGACATGGTCAGCGTCTACATCCGCCACCTGCTGGTGCAGTTCGAAACGCCCGATGAAATCCGCGGCCGCGTCAGCGCGGTCAGCTCGGTGTTCATCGGCGCCTCCAACGAGCTGGGCGAGTTCGAATCGGGCCTGACCGCCGGCTGGTTCGGCCTGGTGCGCGCGATCCTGCTGGGCGGCGCCGCGACCCTGGCCGTCACCGCGATCTGGGCGCTCAAGTTCCCGATGCTGTCGCGCATGGACAAGTTCCCCCATCACGACAAGGAAGAGGCCGCACAGAACGCGGCGTGAGCGAGCCGGCCAAGCAGGTATGATGGAGTTTTGACAAGCCATCGGCCACGCCATGCAGTTCCATCTTCTGTTGCACCGTTTTGTCCGCAGCCGTCCGCACCTGACGCTGGCCATCGCGCTCGGGGTGCTGGTCGGCGTCGCCATTCCCGCATCCTACCGGCCCGTCACGCGCGCGCTGATCGCCTGGAATTCGGGGGTCTGGGCCTATTTGCTGAGCATGGCCTGGCTGATGATGCGCGCCAATCACCACAAGGTGCGCGAGATCGCCAGCCGCCAGGACGAGAGCGCCAGCCTGGTGCTGGCCACGCTGACGGTCGCCGCGGTGATCAGCCTGACGGCCATCATCTACGAACTGGGCGCGAGCGGCGACCCGGACGCCACCGCGCGCTACCTGCGCTACGGCTTCACCGCGCTGACCGTGTTCGGCGCCTGGTTCCTGGTCGGGGTGCTGTTCTGCTTCCACTACGCCCATCTGTACTACCGCGCCTCGGGCACCGGCCTGCCGCTGCGCTTTCCCGATGGCCTGCAAGAGCCCGACTACTGGGACTTCCTGTACTTCTCGTTCACCATCGCGGTCGCGGTGCAAACCTCGGACATCTGCGTGATGACGCGCACCATGCGCAAGCTGGTGGTCGGCCAGTCGGTGCTGAGCTTCTTCTTCAACCTGGCGATTTTGGGTCTGTCGATCAATATCGCGGCCGGCCTGATCAACCACTAAAGGCCGGCTTCCTATTGAACTGCGGCATGCCCGCACGCGGGTGTAAGATGAAAGCGTACCAACCAACGGGAGTGATCTATGCACATCAACATCAACACCGACAAGACGATCGAACGCCACCAAGGCCTGGACCAGCACGTGGACACCGCGATCAAGGCGGCGGTCGGACGGTTTGGCGAACACATCACCCGGGTTGAAGTCCATCTCAGCGACGAGAACAGCCAGAAGTCGGCCGACGGCGGCAACCGCTGCCTGCTCGAGGCGCGCATCACCGGCTACCAGCCGATCGCCGTGAGCAGTCACGCGGTCCATCTGCACCAGGCCGTGTCGGGCGCGGCGGACAAGCTCCAGCGCGCCATCGAAAGCGCGCTCGGCCGCCTGCACGACAAGCAGCTGCACACCGCGCCCAAGCTGGCCGAACAGCCGGACGAAGTCAGCGAGTAAGCCGGCGGCCGCGCCGGGCCCGCCTACCCCGGCGCCGCGCCTTGCGCCAGCGCGCGCAGGTAACGCAGGCCGGCCAGCGAACGGCTGCCATACCACGACATCATTTCGCCATCGACCAGTTGCACCGGCTTGCCGATCTGGCGCTCGAGCGCGTCGGCATGCTGCGCGGTGAAGCGGTAGGGTTCACTCGACAGCAGCACGCCATCGATCTGGCGCAGCAGCGCCTCGCTCCATGCGAAACGCGGATAACGCGCATCGCTGCCGAGCTCGGGAATGCGCCAGCCGATCTCGGCCATCATGTTGGCGATGTAGGTATCGCGCGAAATGCTCATCCACGGGTCTTGCCAGATGCAGTACAGCAGCGTGCGCGGCGGGCCGTGCGGCGCCGCTTGCAGCGCCGCGTATTCCTGTTCGAAGGAAGCGCACCAGGCCTCGGCCGCGGCCGCGGCGCAGAAGATGCCGCCCATCAGGCGCGCGAGACCGAGGTTGTCGCGCGGGCGCAGCGGATGGGTCACCACGACGTTCGGCACGAAGGCGGCCAGCGCCTCGGCCGCGGGTTTGTCGTTCTCGTCGATATTGACGACCACGTGGCTGGGCGCGAGGCGCCGGATCTTCTCCAGGTTGACGTCCTTGGTGCCGCCGACCTTGGGAATCGCCTTGACCGCCTGGGCCGGATGGATGCAAAAGCCGGTGCGCCCGACCAGCTGCGGCGCCAGGCCCAGGTCGCACAGCAATTCGGTAATCGAGGGCACCAGCGAGACGATGCGCGCGGCCGGATCGGGCCGGTGCACGGTGCCCAGCGCATCGGTAAGGGAAAGGGTATCTTGACTCATGCCTGCCATTGGAACACTGTTGTTTCTGAAACGCCAGTCATCGGCACCGGAAGCAATGCGTTATGATGTTATTGCTTAACGGAATGGCATACGCCCACCACGCTTCGAGAGACTATTTTGGAACAGATCGGCACCTTTGGTGCTTCCGCCTACTCACTCCGCGACCTGCAGCTGTTCCACGGCGCCGAGGATGAGCACAGCGCGGCCGCGCTGGCCGCCTGCGCGATCGTGCGGGTGGCCAAGGACCGGCAGGTGGAGGACACCTTCCGCGCGCGCCTGTACATCGTGCTGCGCGGCGTGCTCGGGGTCGCGGCCGCTACCCCCGACGGTTCGGCGCGCCGGATCCTGCCGGGCGAAAGCGTGGGCGAGCAGTCGGTGCTGGACGAAACGACCAACCTGTCGGCCATCACCGCGCTCGAGGAAGCGGACTTGCTGGTGATCGAAGCCGACCTGGTATGGGACTTGATCGACCGCTCCAACGGCCTCGCGCGCAACCTGCTGCGCCTGCTCTCCTTCCGCATCCGCGCCGCCAACGCGCTGCTGCGGCGGCGCCAGAAGCTGGGCGAATTCTACCGCCAGCTGTCGATGAACGACGGCCTGACGGGCCTCTACAACCGCAGCTGGCTGAACGACATGCTGCCCAAGATGGTGGCGGGCGCGCAACGTGCCGGCACCCCGCTGTCGCTGGTCATGATCGACCTCGACCACTTCAAGAAGTTCAACGACACCCACGGCCACCTGGCCGGCGACGCCGCCCTGTGCGCCGCGGCCGGGGTGGTCAGCGCGGCGCTGCGGCCGTCCGATTTCGCGGTGCGCTATGGCGGCGAAGAGCTGATGGTGATCCTGCCCGACACCAGCGAAAAGCTGGCCACGATGGTGGCCGAGCGCCTGTGCCAGCGCCTGCGCCAGACCGTGATCTTCGACGACATGCGGCTGCCGCTGCCGCACGTGACCGGCTCGTTCGGCGTGGCCTGGCTGGAATCCGGGCTCGACGGCCTGGGCTTGATCGCGCGCGCCGACAGCGCCCTGTACCGCGCCAAGGAAGCCGGCCGCAACCGCGTGAGCCTGTGAATTAGTTGCACTTCCCTCTCAACTTGGCCACCCCGACGAAGGGCAGCGCCAGCAGGCCGCCGAGCGCGACCGGCCCGATCCCGGTCGGCTGCAGCTTCAAGCCGTCGCTGTGCAGGCAATCGGGTACGCGGGCGTCGCCAAACGCTTGCGCGAAGGTCTGGTAGCGGTCGGTGCGGAAGGTGTCGGCCTCATGGCGGCGCGGGTACGCGTCCTTGCTCTCGGCCAGCGTCGCGCGCACGGCGTCCTGGATCAGCTTGTCGCTCACGTCCAGGATCGGCGGCTTCGCGGGCGCAGGCGCTTCGGGCGCGCCGAACGCGGCGGCACCCTCGATCTGGAGAGCAAGCATCAGGAAGATAAGCACGCGCATCAATCGGATCGCTTTACTGAGCCATCAATCTTCAATGTCCTCTATCATTCTATCGTACGATAGAGCGCAAGCAAAAAAATAGGGAGTTACCTACCGATGAGTGCTTTCAGCTATCTCTGGCACGACTACGAAACCTTTGGCGTCCAGCCGCGGCGCGATCGTCCGGCCCAGTTCGCCGCGATCCGCACCGACGCCGACCTGAATGAAATCGGCGACCCGATCATGCTGTATTGCCAGCCGGCGCCGGATTTCCTGCCCGACCCGCAGTCCTGCCTGATCACCGGCATCACGCCCCAGCAATGCCTCGAATGGGGCGTGCCCGAGTACAAATTCGCGGCCGCGATCGAGGCCGCGTTCAGCCAGCCGGGCACCATCGGGGTCGGCTACAACACCATCCGCTTCGACGACGAGGTCACCCGCTTCCTGTTCTGGCGTAACCTGATCGATCCGTATGCACGCGAATGGCAAAACAACTGCGGACGCTGGGATTTGCTCGACGTGGTGCGCATGACCCACGCGCTGCGGCCCGACGGCATCGAATGGCCGCCGCGCGAGGAAGACGGCAAGCCCAGCTTCAAGCTCGAGAACCTGGCCCGGGCCAATGGCCTGCTGCACGAGGCGGCCCACGATGCGCTGTCGGACGTGCGCGCCACCATCGCGCTGGCGCGGCTGATCAAGCAAAAGCAGCCCAAGCTGTTCGACTTTGGCCTCGGCCTGCACAAGAAGGACAAGGTGGCGGCCGAGATGGGCATGCATCTGGCGCCGGCGCTGCGCCAGCCTTTCCTGCACGTGTCGGGCATGTATCCGGCCGAGCACGGCTGCATCGGGCTGGTGTGGCCGCTGGCCACCCATCCGACCAACAAGAACGAGGTGCTGGTCTGGGATTGCCGTTACGATCCGGCCGAGCTGTTCGGCCTGGACGCCGAGACCATCCGCCTGCGCCTGTTCACACGCAGCGCCGATTTGCCGGAAGGCGTGACGCGCTTGCCGATCAAGAGCATCCACATCAACAAGTCGCCTATGCTGGTCAGCAATCTCAAGACCTTGAGCGCGGCCCAGGCCGAACGCTGGGGCATCGACGTCGAGCAAGGCCGCGCCCATGCGCTGGCGGCGGCGGCCGGACCGGACATGGCGGCGCTGTGGGCCCAGGTCTACCAGCGTCCCGGCGCGGCCGAGGAAACCGACGTCGACGAGGATTTGTATGGCGGCTTCGTGGGCAATGGCGACCGCCGCAAGCTCGAGTCCCTGCGCGCCGACACGCCGGAGAAGCTGGCCGCCGCGCGCCCTTCGTTCGACGACGAGCGGCTGGTGGAGCTGCTGTTCCGCTACCGCGCGCGCAATTTCCCGGCCAGCCTGAGCGACGCCGAAGCGGAGCAATGGGAGCGCCACCGCACGGCCAGGCTGTTCGACGGCCAGGGCGGCGCGCGCACCATCGAGCAGCTGTCCGCCGAAATCGACACGCTGTCGGAAGATGCCGACGAGCGCGCCGAAGAGATCCTCGGCGCGCTGTACGACTACGCCGAATCGATCGCGCCCAGCCGGCGCTAGGACGGGCACAGCCGGCCCTGCCAATCCGGCAACATAATGCGATAATCGCGCTGCAACTTCCGCGACTAGCCGTTTCGGCTGTCATCCTGCCCCCTTGACCGCACCGAAAGCATGAACCGACTACTGACCCTGTTCTCCCTGGCAGCCGCGCTGGCGCTGCCCTCCGTCCACGCCGCCGAAGGCGAAACCCTGTACCGACAGAACTGCGCCCAATGCCACGGCGATCACCGCGAGGGCGGCGAAGGCCCCAGCCTCTCCGGCGACAGCTGGACCAAGGTCAAGGGCGACAAGGCCAGCATCGCGGCCTTCATCGCCAGCGGTTCCCCAGCCACCGGCATGCCGGCCTGGAAGGGCGTGCTGAACAACGAGCAGATCGGCGCCATCGCCGATTACCTGCTGGCGCCGACTGCGGCCAGCGGCAAGGCGGCGGCGGCCGCGCCGGCCAAGGTCTATCCGGAACTGGCCAACTTCCGCCTGCCGGTGGGATTCACGATGAGCGTCTTCAGCGATGAGGTCCCGACCGCGCGCAGCCTGGCGGTGTCGCCGTCCGGCGTGGTGTACGTGGGTTCGAACAAGGCAGGCAAGGTCTACGCCATGGTCAGCACCAAGCACGACTATGTGATCGACAAGGTGGTCACCCTGGCCGAGGGCTTGACGCAACCGAACGTGGCCTACCATGACGGCACCTTGTACGTGGGCGAGATCGGGCGCGTGCTGCGCTTCGACAATATCGACAGCACTTACGACAAGAAGCCCGCGTACAAGGTCATCAAGGCCGATTTGCCGAAGGACACCCACCACGGCGCCAAGGCAATCAAGGTCGGCCCGGACGGCAAGATCTACATCCCGATCGGCGCGCCCTGCAATGTCTGCAACAAGGAAAACGAGGTCTACTCGAAGATCTTCCGCATGGACACCGACGGCTCGCACTTCGAAGAATATGCGCGCGGCATCCGCAATTCGGTGGGCGTGAGCTGGCATCCGGTCACGAAGGAAATGTGGTTCACCGATAATGGGCGCGACCTGCTGGGCGACAACGTCCCGTCGGACAAGCTCAACCACGCGCCGAAGGCCGGCCTGCATTTCGGCTTCCCCTATTGCGCCGGCGGCGTGCTGCCCGATCCCGAATTCGCGGCCGGACGGCGCTGCAATGAATTCGTCGAGCCGATGGCCAAGCTGGGGCCGCACGTGGCCGCGCTGGGCCTGAACTTCAACCCCGGCGCGATGTTCCCGGCCGAGTACAAGAACCAGCTGTTCATCGCCGAGCACGGCTCGTGGAACCGCAGCCAGAAGATCGGCTACCGCGTGGCCCTGGTCACGCTGGCCGACAGCAAGGTCGTCAGCGACACCGTGTTCATCGACGGCTTCCTGCAGAACGGCGTGGTGGTCGGCCGCCCGGTCGACGTCGCCTTCCTGGCCGATGGCTCGATGCTGGTCTCGGACGACTTCCGCGGCCGGGTCTACCGCATCACCTACAGCGCGCCGGCCGCCGCGTCGACAAAGTAAGCCAGCTGTTCCACCCTACACGCTAGGCGATCAGTCGCGCAGCGCCAGGACTGGCGCGATGCGCAAGGCGGCCAGCGTGTGGCGCGCGGTCGCCAGCAAGGCAACCAGCAGCGCCATCGCCAGCGCCGCCGCCAAGGTCCACATGCCGATCGGCGCCCGCTCGGTGAACCTGGCCAGGTAGCGCTCGATCGCCACGGCCGCCGGCGGCAAACCGATTAGCGCGCCGGCGCCAAC
>DASRXO010000902.1:0-3319 GCA_035654095.1 Telluria sp. | reverse complement strand
TCTCGGCGGCCGCGTTGGCGTAGCGGATGTAGCCCTCGGCATCGACCAGCAGCACGGCCGAGGCCAGCAGGTCGAGCCCGGCCAGCGCATCGGGAGCGGGGACGGCGCCGTTCATGCAGCCCTCATTTGGTGTTGCCGATTTCGCGCTTGAGCGCTTCGACATTTTTCTCGGCGCGCGCAATGTCGTCGCGCATCTGGGCCACGCGCTCCTGGTACTTGGCGTAGTTGCGCTCGTTGCCGTTGCGCTCGGGCTCGCCGCCATTGAAGTCGCGCCTGAGGTCGGCCAGCTTCTTTTCTTCGCTGCGCAATTCGTCTTCCAGGATCTCGCGCCGGTCGCTGTCGCGCGCGCGCTGGGCTGCGCTGTCGACCCGCGGGAAGGCCGCCGGCGACACCGTCGGCGCCGGCCGCGCCGGCCCGCTCTTGCGTGGCGGCGCCGGAATCGCGTCCGGCAGGTCGAGCGGCTTGCAGCCGGCCCGGCCGGTGTCGGTGAACAGGACGCTGCCGTTCGGCTCCACGCACTTGTAGACCACGCCATCGGCCCAGGCGGCCGGCGCGCGGCACACGCATAGCAGCATCAACGATAGCAGCGGCAGGCGCCTCGTTGTCATAACAATCAGCTTTGGGATCACGGTGTTCCATGGGTGAATGTACTCAGCCCGAATATACAACATCCATTAAAAAACGCGAGGAAAGCTGTCGCCTCCCCCGCGTTTTTTTGCTCCCCATTTAGCCATCCGATGTCAGCGTGTTCATACCTGCTGACATGAAGGCAATAAATGGCTTACAGCGAGTAGTACATATCGAACTCGGCGGGATGCGTGGTCATGCGCATGCGCTGCACGTCCTGCATCTTGAGTTCGATGTAGGCATCGATCATGCTGTCGCTGAACACCCCGCCGCGGGTCAGGAATTCGCGGTCCTTGTTCAGCGAGTCGAGCGCTTCTTCCAGCGAGGAGCAGACGGTCGGGATCAGCGCGTCTTCTTCCGGCGGCAGGTGGTACAGGTCTTTCGAGGCGGCCTCGCCCGGATGGATCTTGTTCTGGATGCCGTCCAGGCCGGCCATCAGCAGCGCGGCGAAGCACAGGTAGACGTTGGCCAGCGGATCCGGGAAGCGGGTCTCGATGCGGCGGCCCTTCGGATTCGGCACGTGCGGAATCCGGATCGAGGCCGACCGGTTGCGCGACGAGTAAGCCAGCTTGACCGGCGCTTCGAAGCCGGGCACCAGGCGCTTGTACGAGTTGGTGCCGGGATTGGTGATCGCGTTGAGCGCCTTGGCGTGCTTGATGATGCCGCCGATGTAGAACAGCGCGGTTTCCGACAGGCCGGCATAGCCGTCGCCGGCGAACAGGTTCTTGCCGTCTTTCCAGATCGACTGGTGCACGTGCATGCCCGAGCCGTTGTCGCCGACGATCGGTTTCGGCATGAAGGTCGCGGTCTTGCCGTAGCTGTGCGCCACGTTCCATACCACGTACTTGAGGTTCTGGGTCCAGTCGGCGCGCTCGACCAGGGTCGAGAAGCGGGTGCCGATTTCGTTCTGGCCGGCGCCGGCCACTTCATGGTGGTGCACTTCGACCGGGATGCCCATCGCTTCGAGGATCAGGCACATTTCCGAACGCATGTCCTGGAAGCTGTCGACCGGCGGGACCGGGAAGTAGCCGCCCTTGACGGTCGGACGGTGGCCGCTGTTGCCGCCGTCGATTTCCTTGTCGGTCGCCCACGAGGACTCGTCGGAATCGATCTTCACGAAGCAGCCCGACATGTCGATCTTCCAGCGCACGCTGTCGAAGATGAAGAATTCCGGCTCCGGACCGAAGTAGGCGGTGTCGCCCATGCCCGAGGACTTGAGGTAGGCTTCGGCGCGCTTGGCGATCGAACGCGGGTCGCGGTCATAGCCCTTGCCGTCGGACGGCTCGATCACGTCGCACTGCATGAACAGCGTGGTCTCTTCCATGAACGGGTCGATGTTGGCGGTGTTCGGGTCCGGCATCAGGAGCATGTCCGACGCTTCGATGCCCTTCCAGCCGGCGATCGAGGAACCGTCGAAGGCGTGGCCCGATTCGAATTTGTCGATATCGAAGGCCGACACCGGCACCGTCACGTGCTGCTCTTTGCCACGGGTATCCGCAAAGCGGAAATCAACGAATTTGACTTCGTTGTCTTTTGCCATCTTCAACACTTCTGCGGCGGTCATTGCCATGCGAATCTCCTAAATGAAAGTGGGGTGTGCACGAGCTAAGTTGCGTGCGACAAACACACGAGCATCATAGCAGAATCCATGCCAGCGGAAAAATCACACGCAAATGCGCTTCGGCGCTTCAAAATCGGGCAAAATGGCCATAAAATCGCGGCAACTGCTCGTTCCGCTATTCTTGCAAGCCGTCAATAACGCACCATATTGGTGCATTTTACGAGAAACGCACCAGCTTTGCGCGCCACGCACCGAGGCCGGAAAAATGCCTCCCCGTGGTGCAAAACATGATAACCCCGATAACAAGGTGGAACCTTTCGATGAGCTCAATTGACCACATTCTGGCCGCCGCGCGCGGCCGTACGCCGGGCCTGCCCTATGCCGGCGCGGTGACGCCGCAGGAAGCGCATGCGCTGCTGCAAAGCGGCGCCCGCGTCAAGCTGGTGGACGTGCGCACCAACGCCGAGCGCGATTGGGTGGGCCGGGTCGCCATCCCCGAGGCGCAGCACGCGGCGGTGCAATGGACCACCTGGCCGGGCGGCGCGCCGAATCCCGATTTCCTGTCGCAGCTGGCGGCGGTGGCCGCGCAGGACGAGGTGCTGCTGTTCCTGTGCCGTTCCGGGGTGCGCTCGCGCCATGCGGCCACCGCCGCCACCGCAGCCGGCTACGCCAACAGCTTCGACATCCTCGAAGGCTTCGAGGGCGACAAGGACGGCGCCGGACACCGCAAGACGGTCGGCGGCTGGTGCAAGGCCGGCCTGCCCTGGTTGGGGGCGTGATGCGCTGACCGGACCGCGTGGGCACGCAAGCGTACCCACCCTACGGTAGGGTGGGTACGCTTGCGTGCCCACGCGGCTCCGCGGCGGGACTGGCCGGCAGCGCCGCCTCGACCCGCTGGCGCACGAAGTTGATGTGGCTGCGCAGGCCGTACAGGCCGTCGGCGAACGCCAGCGGGATCGAGATCTGGTTCACCAATTCCTCGATCTCGTCGAGCCGCTGCAGCAGGCCGCGGCAAGTCTCCTCGCGCGCGTCGCCGTGCGCGGTCTCGAGCTCCTGCTCGACCTTGCGCAACTGGCCATACCACTTGTACACGCGCGAACGGATGCGCCACACGTACAGCGGCGGCACCAC
>DASRXO010000901.1:0-3558 GCA_035654095.1 Telluria sp. | reverse complement strand
CGCATGCGGACCTGGTTGTCCTTCGCGATGTCCTGCTCGTGGTGGGTGGCGCTCATCGACTCGAAGCCGCGGCGGTAGACCAGCGTCACGTCTTCGGCACCGAGGCGCTTGATCTGCACCGCCATGTCGATCGCGGTGTTGCCGGCGCCGATTACGATCGCGCGCCTGGGCACCGGCAGCTTGGCGAGGTCGTCGGACTGGCGCAGCGTGGCGATGTAATCGACCGCCGCCATCAGGCCGGGCGCGTCCTCGCCGGTCAGGCCGAGCTGGCGGCTGGCGTTCAGGCCGAGGGCGAGGAACACCGCGTCGTACTGCGTGTGCAGGTCCTGGAGGTGCAGGTTCGCGCCGAGGGTGCGCCCGTGCTGGACCTCGATGCCGCCGATCGACAGCAGGAACTCGACTTCTTTCTGCGCGAAGTCGTCGGTCAGTTTGTATTTGGCGATGCCGTATTCATTCAGGCCGCCGGATTTTTCGCGCGCCTCGAAGATGACCACGTCGTTGCCGAGCATGGACAGGCGGTGCGCGCAGGACAGCCCGGCGGGGCCGGCGCCGACCACGGCGATCTTCTTGCCGGTGGAGGGAGCGCGGGTGAAGGGGTGAGTGCTGAAGCTGGCGTGGTCGAGGGCGTGGCGCTGGAGCAGGCCGATCTTGACGGGCTGGCCTTCGGCATCGTGGTTGCGCACGCAGGCGTCCTCGCACAGGATTTCGGTCGGGCAGACGCGCGCGCAGCTGCCGCCGAGGATGTTCTGTTTGAGGATGCCGTAGGCCGCGCCGTTGATGTTCTGGTCGTGGATATTGCGGATGAAGCTGGCCACGTCGATCGCGGACGGGCAGATGCGGGTGCAGGGCGCGTCGTAGCAGTACAGGCAGCGCGCGCTTTCGATCGCGGCCTGGCGCGCGGTGAGCGGCGGCGCGAGGTCGGTGAACTGCTCGGCGAGCGAGGCAGAGGAGCCTGCGGCTTGCGGCAGGTGCTTGAGCGATTCGATCATGTGTGATCCCTAGATGTTTTTATGGTGTTCCAGCGGCTGCCGCGAGATCAAATGGGGTCAGAGTTTTTTTTCGCAGGGGGTATCGCGAAAATTACTCTGACCCCATTTGATCTCGCGGCAGACAAACCCGCGACGCACGCTTACCGACTTCGGACCGCGTTAATTGGGGTCAGCGGGGGGCGCCGAGCCTAATTTTCGCGATAACCCCCTCGCGAAAAAAAACTCTGACCCCAATTAACGCTACTTCATCTGCGGGAACGCGAACTCGGCGCCGGCGCTCGCGGTATTCGGCCAGCGCTGCATCACCGCCTTGTGCCGCGTATAAAACCGCACGCCCTCCGGCCCATACGCGTGGTGGTCGCCGAACATGCTGCGCTTCCACCCGCCAAAGCTGTTGAACGCCATCGGCACCGGCAACGGCACGTTCACCCCCACCATCCCCACCTGGATCTGCCGCACGAACTCGCGCGCGGTCCCGCCGTCGCGCGTATAAATCGCCACGCCATTCCCATACTCGTTCGCGTTGATCAGCTTGACGGCGCTCGCCACGTCCGGCGCGCGCAGCACGCACAGCACCGGGCCGAAAATCTCTTCCTTGTAGATCGTCATATCCGGCGTGACGTGGTCGAACAGGGTCCCGCCGACGAAGAAGCCGTTCTCGCGCCCCGGCACCTTCAGGCCGCGCCCATCGACCAGCAGCGCGGCGCCCTGCTCCACACCCTCGCCGATCAGGCGCTCGATGCGCTGCTTGGCCGCGGCGGTCACCACCGGCCCCATCTCCGCGCCCGCCGCCATGCCGTCGTCGACCTTCAGCGCCGCGGCGCGCGCGGACAACGCGCCCACCAGTTTGTCGCCGGCGTCGCCGATCGCCACCACCACCGAGATCGCCATGCAGCGCTCGCCGGCCGAGCCGTAGGCCGCGCCCATCAGGGCATCGACCGCCATCTCCATGTCGGCGTCGGGCATCACCACCATGTGGTTCTTGGCGCCGCCCAAAGCCTGCACCCGCTTGCCGGCCGCGCTGCCGCGCGCATAAATGTACTCGGCGATCGGGGTCGAGCCGACGAAGCTGATCGCCTGCACGTCGCGATGGTCGAGCAGCGCATCGACCGTGACCTTGTCGCCCTGGACCACGTTGAACACGCCGTCCGGCAAGCCGGCTTCCTTGAGCAGGCGCGCATGCAGCAGCGACGGCGAAGGATCGCGCTCGGAAGGTTTCAGCACGAAGGTATTGCCGCAGGCGATAGCGACCGGGAACATCCACATCGGCACCATCACCGGGAAGTTGAACGGCGTGATGCCGGCCACCACGCCGAGCGCCTGGCGCATCGACCAGGCGTCGATGCCGCGCGAGATCTGGTCGGTGAATTCGCCCTTCAGCAGCTGCGGAATGCCGACCGCGAATTCCACCATCTCGATGCCGCGCCCGACTTCGCCCTGCGCATCGGAGAAGGTCTTGCCGTGTTCGCGCGTGAGCATGGCCGCGAATTCGTCGGTGTGCTGCTGGCACAGCTGCAGGTACTTGAACAGCACCCGCGCGCGCGTCAGCGGCGGCGTGGCGGACCACGCCGGAAAGGCCGCCGCGGCAGCAGCCACCGCCGCATCCACGTCGGCCGCGGTGCCCAGCGCCACCCGCGCGCACGGCTCGCCCAGCGCGGGATTGAACACGTCTGCGTAGCGCCCGCCGGTATCGGCCTTGGCGCCGTTGATGTAATGGGTAATCGTATCGAGGTCGTTCATGATGTGCTTCCGGTCAGTCCAGCTGTTTAAGTACGGTGGCGAGCTTGCCGAACAATTCGTCGATGTGCTTCTTCTCCAGCACCAGCGGCGGCGACAAGGCGATGATGTCGCCGGTGGTGCGGATCAGGATCCCGTCCGCGAACGCCTGCTTGAAGGCGTTGAAGGCGCGCGCGCCCGGCTTGCCGGCGATCGGCGCCAGCTCGATGCCGGCGATCAGGCCGATGGTGCGGATGTCGATCACGTGCGGCAGGCCTTTCAGCGAATGCACCGCGTCGGCCCAGTAGGCCTGCATGCCGGCCGCGTGCTCGAGGATCTTCTGCTCCTTGAACACTTCCAGCGTGGCGAGCGCCGCGGCGCAGGCCAGCGGGTGGCCCGAGTAGGTGTAACCGTGGAACAGCTCGATGCCGGCCGGCGCATCCATGAAGGCGTCGTGGATATGCCGTTTGGTGAACACCCCGCCCATCGGCACCACGCCGTTGGTCAGGCCCTTGGCGCAAGTGACCATGTCCGGTTCGACGTCGAAGTAATCGAACGCGAACGGCGTGGTCAGGCGCCCGAAGCCGGTGATCACTTCGTCGAAAATCAAGAGGATGCCGTGCTTGGTGCACAGCTCGCGCAAGCGCTTGAGGTAGCCCTTGGGCGGGATCAGCACGCCGGTCGAACCGGCCACCGGCTCGACGATCACGGCCGCGATGGTCGAGGCGTCGTGCAGCGCGACCAGGCGTTCGAGTTCGTCGGCCAGGTGCGCGCCATATTCGGGCTCGCAGCGCGAGTAGGCGTTGCGCTCCAGGTCGTGGGTATGCGGCAGGTGGTCGACGCCCGGCAGCAG
>DASRXO010000900.1:0-2074 GCA_035654095.1 Telluria sp. | reverse complement strand
ACCGTCGTTGGTCGGAACCTGGCCCAAGTCAAAGGGATTGACCCCGTCCAGGCAGCCGACGTTGTAGCCATACTGCCCTGGATTCGAACGCCGCTGGTGATGCGTATAAATGCCGCAGACCGAGCAAAAAAAATGTTTGGCGGCCTTGGTATTGAACTGGTACATCCTCAATACGTCTTCGCCGCGAACAACGCGAATGCCGGACAAAGGGACCGAGGCGACGATCGCCCCTTTCCTTCGGCAGATCGAACAATCGCAGCGCCGCGGGTCGACGATCCCGTCGGGTAGCGACAGTTCAAGCTCGACTGCTCCACAGTGGCAGGTCGCCTTGTGCTTGGCGCCGATCTCGGTTGCCCCTACTTTTTTCGTCATCATGTCTGCTCACCTTGCGGCATCGCGCTCCGTTTTCGGCTTCGGTACCAAGAACTTTCGTGGCAAGGCGCGCAGAAAAATGCAGAGCACGCCGAACGCCGCGAACGCAACGATCCTGGCGGCCCTGGAGCCCGTTGCAAGCTCCCAGAGCGCAGCCATTGCAATGAGCAGGACGGCTATCGCAATCGTAAAGTCTATCCAGCGTTGCCGCTCCACTGCGTTCATTTTGAACCCTCCCAGCTATTTGGTCTTTTCAAACCAGGCAATTATGCGCCAATATTCCGCCTCCAGTTCGGGGTACTGAGCACCAGCCGGCAACAGATCATGCCCAGCATTGGGCACGCGCCGAAACGTTACATCTCGCCCGGTCATCAGCAGCTCACTGGCCATACTCTCAGTCGACAGGATCGGAACATTCACATCCTGCATGCCGCTCGCGATATAAATCCTCGCTTGGCTTTTCAGCAGATTGTTCGTCGATGAAGCCCGGAAGAAGCTCGACCACCGTTTATAGGGGTGCCCCCATGCAAAATCTTTGGAGCTGTTGGGGGAAGCAAAAATCAGCCTTCGGGTTTCATCCAGCTCGTCGAGTTTTCTTTTTGCTTCGTCGTCATTACTGGACGACTTGTAGGCGGCGACCACAAAGTCATAGAACTGCGTGGGGCCGCTCGCGCCCAGCAAGGCAACGTGCGATACACGACTGTCCGCGGCGGCTAACGCGGATGCGACTGTCGCCCCTTCCGACAGACCAAGGACCAAGGTTCGCCCCGTTGCGACGAAGGGAAGTTGCTGCGCATGGTCGAAGGCCAGACGCAAGTCGCGTACCCAATTTTCCAAGGTGAAGTATTCGTTGAATTGGTCTGGACAAGAGGTAGCCGCCCCTTCTCCGTTTGGTCGCTCCTTGGGTGCAAACGGCTTGTTGACGACCATCACTGCATACTGTCCTTGGCGCGCCAAAGTGACATAAGAAAATACGGTCGAAGCGCGATTCGCGGTGTCCAGCCCGATGAAGACGGGCGCGCACCCTGAGCCTTGAATAAAGAGTACCAGGGGCGATGGTTGCTTAGGTTTGGAAATAAAATATTCGACCGCGGGACCGTTTTGCTGAGCAAGCCGATACTGAACAATCTCGATTGCACCGGTGTTGAAGCTTCCAATTTCCTGCTTAGCGGCCTCATCGAGGGAGTGGGCTCGTCCTATCCCTGCCGGCAAGGCCAACAACGTAATAATCGCTACGCGCCTGAGCAAAGAAATCCTGAACTGACGAACCATTTCTTCTCCTAAAACGCTCTACGATCCTCATCCGTACGGATGGTACAAGATGCCCCTGCTGATCTGCCCGATCAGTGCCGCCTGGTTTTCGGCGCTTTCGCTAAACGCATCAAGGACATCGTCGCGGCCGCTGCCGCTGTGTAGCGCGGCCATCCAGTAATCGGCGCCGGCCTGGTCGGGCGCGCGTTGCAGTACGTTACTGTACAGTCCACTCACGAACTGCGCATCGCTCGGGCTGGCGCCGTAACGCGCCGCAAACTCGGCGCTGCCGATGAAGCCGTGGGCGATATCGTGCAGGCTGACGCCCTTGTCCATCTGGGCGATCCAGTAGCCGAGCCCGTCCAGGTCGGGCCTGCGCGCGAACGCGGCTTGGTACAGCCGGTACACTTGGCCCGCGTTGCCGTCGATGTCATACGCGATGGCGGCGTCA
>DASRXO010000899.1:0-3132 GCA_035654095.1 Telluria sp. | reverse complement strand
CGCTCGGACCGCCGTTCAGCGTCGCCAGGCTGCCCTGGGTGTCCTTGGCCGCGCGGGTGCTGATGTTGATCACGCCATTGACCGCGTTCACGCCCCACAGGGTGCCGCCCGGCCCGCTGATGACCTCGATCCGCTCGACGTCCTCCAGCATCACGTCCTGGGCATCCCAGAACACGCCCGAGAACAGCGGGCTGTACACGGAGCGGCCGTCGATCAGGACCAGCAATTTGTTGGGCGCGCTGTTATTGCTGCCGTTCAGGCCGCGCGCGCTGATCGCGTAGCCGCCCGAGCTCACTTGCGCGACCTGCAGATTGGGCGCCAGGCGCAGCGCGTCGGCCAGCGTGTCCGCCCCCGAGCGGCGGATGTCGTCGGCGGTGATCACGAACACCGAGGCGGCCGCATCGGCCAGCCGTTCGGGCTTCTTGGATACCGAGGTGATCTGGATATTCGCCAGCTCCTCGATCGACAGCTCGGCGAAGTCGCCACCCACCGCCGCGACGTCGGCCGCGCCAGCCGGCAGCGCCAGCAACAGCGGCGCCACGGCCGCGGCAAGCCAGGGCAACAAGGCGGCGGCGCTGCATCGGGCGGACAGCCGATCGGTATGGTCCATTGCTGCTCCTGTGCGGGGACAAAACAGACGTGACGTGCTTATTATCAATCATAAATTAACAATTGTCAGGAATTTACACTTTCCCCCAGCCCCGCGTGGCGGCGTACGCCACAAAACAGTGCTAGTGTACGTCCAGAAAAATCACCTCCGTCAGCACAAGCGCCGATTTTTTGGTATATTAGTCCTAATACGTACTATTCCCGGAGCAGGCCGATGCAGCAGCGCTACACCCACACCGCGATGGTCTTTCACTGGCTGATCGCCCTGCTGATCGTCGGCACCTTCAGCCTCGGGCTGGTGATGACCGACATTCCCGGCCTCACGCCGACCAAGCTCAAATATTTTTCCTGGCACAAATGGGCGGGCGTGACGGTGCTGACCCTGGCCGCCCTGCGCCTGCTGTGGCGGCTGACGAATCCGGCCCCGGCCTACCCGTCCGGCATGCCGGACTGGCAGCAGCGCGCGGCCCACGGCCTGCACGTGCTGCTGTATGTGCTGATCTTCGCGGTGCCGCTGTCCGGCTATTTCTACACGCTGGCGGCCGGCGTGCCGGTGGTGTATTTCGGCCTGGTCCAGCTGCCGCTGCTGATCGCGCCGAATCCCGAACTCAAGCCGCTGCTCAAGGGCTTGCATTACTGGCTCAACATGGTGCTGGCCGGCGCCGTCGGCCTGCACGTGGCGGCCGCCCTCAAGCACCACTTCATCGACCGCGATGGCGTGATGAAACGCATGTTGCCCTGACCCCAACCCAACCATAAGGACTCATCATGACCCCGATCCGCGGCCCCCTGCTGGCCTCCCTGTTCGCCGTCGCGCTCGCCGCGAGCGCCGCCCCGCTCAAGACCGATCCGGCCAAAAGCGCCGTCTCCGCCGTGTTCAAGCAAATGAACGTGCCGGTCGACGCGCCGTTCAAGAAGTTCAATGCGCAGATCGATTACGATGCCGCGAAACCCGATGCGGCCAAGGCCAGCGTCGAGATCGACACGGCCAGCCTCGACCTGGGCGAGGCGGACATGAACAAGGAAGTGGCCAAGAAGGAATGGTTCAACTCGGCCCAATTTCCCAAGGCGAGCTTCGTCTCGACCGCCATCAAGGCCGCCGGTCCGGGCAAGCTGAACGTGAGCGGCAAGCTGACCATCAAGGGCAAGGCGACCGATGTCAGCTTCCCGCTGGCGGTCAAGGCCGAGGGAGGCAAGCAAGTATTCGAAGGCAGCCTGCCGATCAAGCGGCTGGCCTATGATATCGGTGAGGGTGAATGGAAAGACACCAGCATGGTCGCCGACGAAGTCGTCATCAAATTCCGCGTGACAGCGGCGCAGTAAACCAACTCAACTACTCAAGGGATACCCATGAAACTGAAGCATTTGATCGTCGCACTGCTCGCAGCAAGCGCCGCCACCGCCTTCGCCGCCGACACCTACACCGTCGAGCCGAACCACACGTACCCGAGCTTCGAAGCCGACCACATGGGCATCTCGGTCTGGCGCGGCAAGTTCACCAAGAGCAGCGGCACCATCGTGCTGGACCGCGCCGCCAAGACCGGGTCGGTCGACATCACGATCGACGCCAACTCGATCGACTTCGGCCACGACAAGCTGAACACCCACGCGAAGAGCGCCGACATGTTCGACGTGGCCAAGTTCCCGACCGCCGTCTACAAGGGCAAGTCGATCAAGTTCAACGGCGACACCCCGGTCGCGGTCGATGGCGAGCTGACGCTGCATGGCGTGACCAAGCCGGTCATGCTGACGATCAGCAAGTTCAAGTGCATCATGCACCCGATGCTCAAGAAGGAAGTCTGCGGCGCCGACGCCTCGGCCGACTTCAAGCGCACCGACTTCGGCATCGCCTACGGCACCCCCTTCATGTCGCCCGACGTGAAGCTGGCGATCCAGGTCGAAGCGATCAAGAACTGAGCGGCGTTTCGCGCCATCCCGGCCCCGCTGTGCGCAGCGGGGCTTTTTTTTGCCCCGCCGCTCGCTCGCGCGCCGTCCAAAAAAATGGACGCCCCGCGCCGGCCAAGGCGTGGGGCGTCGCTTACCGCTGATGTTGCCGATGTTGCTGATGTTGCCGATGCGACTTAGCGGCCGTCGTGGTCGGCGTCACCGGGAACCGCGCGCGCGACCTTGTCCCAGGCCGCGCGGGTGGCCGACTTGGCCTGCTCCCAGCTCAGGCGCGACTTGCCCTTGACCTTGCTCCACTCCTCCGCTATATCATGTTCGGCGCGGTCGAAGCTGCCCGGGTAGCGCGCCCAGCCGTTGTAGCCGAGTTCATAGGCCGGGCCGTAGTCGTCATAGGTGTAGCCCGGCGAATAGTAGGGCGCGCTCTGGTAGCTGTTGCGCCAGTAGGCCGATTCCCGTTCCGGGTTGACCAGCCGCCCGGCGGCCTTGCCGGCCATGCCGCCGGCCACCGCGCCGATTGCCGCGCCGGCCGCCGCGCCGACCGGGCCGCCGACCGCACCGGCCGCCGCGCCCGCCGCCGCACCGCTGCCGGCGCCCACGCCCTTGGCGAAATAGTGCTCG
>DASRXO010000898.1:0-5799 GCA_035654095.1 Telluria sp. | reverse complement strand
AGCGAGGACATCGCGAACACGTCGAGGCTGCGCAGGATGTCGGCGATGTCGGTGCGCGCGCCCGGCAGCCAGACCGCGTCGGCGATGCCGGCCGCGGCGGCCTTGGCGCGGATCGCGGCCAGCAGCGGGCCGTCGCCGACGATCGCCAGCCGCAGCCTGTCGCGCAATTGCGGCAGCCGTTCGCGCAGCAGCAGGAAGGCGTCGACCAGGCTGGCGTGGTCCTTCACGTCCTGCACCCGGCCGACGGTGCCGATCACGATGCAGTCGGGGCCGAAGCCGGTCGGCGCGCTGCTCGATACCTCGGTGCGTTGCGCGTCGCCGCGCGGCGCGAATTTTTCGGTGTCGATGCCGTTGCCCAGCAAGCGGCTCTTGTGCTCGGGGACGCCCACCACGCCGCGGTTCCAGGCCAGCAAGTCGGCCGAATTGGCGTAGCAGCAGTCGTAGAACGGCAGCATCGCGCGGCGCAGCAGGTTGTGCTTGCGGTTGGTGCCGTTCGGATCGCCCGCATCGCGGCCATGGGCACCGTTGATGCGCACCGGGACCCCGGCCAGCAGCGCCGGGAAAGCATACTCCATCGCGGCCAGATTGTAGGTGTGCAGGATGGCCGGGCGCAGCTTGCGCAGCAGCTTCCACAAGGCGAGGTGGGTGCCGAGCGACAGGCCGGCGCGCTTGTGCAGCGCGTACAGCGCGACGTCCGGCTTGCGGATTTTTTTCGCGAAGTCGGTGTAGTCGGTCAACGCGATCACCGCGTGGCGGTAGGCGTCGGCCGGCATGCGGTTGATGCGCTCGACCATCAGGGTCTCGAGCCCGCCGAAATCGAGGCGGTAGACCAGGTGCACGACCAGCGGCGCGGCATCGCTCATCTCAGCGCTCCCGCGTCGCGGTCAGCGCGGCGTCGATAGGCGCCAGGTTGGCCGCGAGGAAGGCGCGCAATGCGGCGCGCGCCTCATCCGGGTGCTCGCCGTAGGGCGCCGACAGCATGACCGCGGCGCCGTCGTCGCCGCGGAACATCAGCTTGGCGCGCGCCTGCCACAGCTTGCCGAGGTAGTTGTTGGCAGTGGCCTGGCCGTCGATCCAGGTCCAGTGCCAGACCAGGATCTGGCCGCGCGGGCCTTGCAGCGCTGCTTCGCGCAGCGCCAGCGTGCGGCCGCCGATCGTTTCGCTGCGCACGCCGGAGCGAATCACATGGAAGGCATTCTTCTCGCCGGCCAGGTAGTTGATCGACGAGATCAAGGCTTTGTGGCTGTCCTGGTTGCGGTAGTACAGCACCTTGAGCGCGACCGGCTGCGCTTCGCCGGCGCGGAACACGCCGCCGAAGCTGGCGTCGGGCGCCATATAGTCGGGAGTCCAATCGGCAAATGCCGGCGCGGCCGGCCAGTCGACCGGGATCGCGGCCAGCTGCACCGGCTTGGGGTTGAAGTTGACGCGGTCGTCGTACGCGGCGAAGGCGGGCCACAGGGCCGACAGCGCGATCACCGCGAGCACCATCGGCGCCAGCCGTGCCGGCGATGTCGGCGCGGGCAGGGCGGTGCTGCTCGTGTGGCCGGGCAGGGCGGACGCCGCCGGCGGCTCGCCGTCCTCGCGCCAGTAGCTGCCGATCCAGAACATCACGAACATCACCAGGCCGAAGAACAGCCAGCCGTAGATCAGGTGGTCGACGCCGACCGCCAGCTTCATGCCGCTGATGTGGCCGATCATCACGATCATATAGGCGCGCGCGCCGTTGGCGAGGATGGGCACCACCACCGACACCGCGATGAACAGCGTGCGCCGTGCGGTACTGCGGTAAGTCAGGTAGGCGTACAGGCAACCGATGGTGACCGAGGAAATCAGGTAGCGCACGCCGCTGCAGGCTTCGACCACCGACCAGCTGCCGCTCGGGATCTCGAAGTGGGTGCCGTTGCGCAGCACCGGGATTCCGGTCGCCTGCAAGGCCCAGACCGTGAAGTCGGCGGTGAAGGCGATCAGCGGCTCGATGAAGATTTCGCCGAACGGCACCGCGAACAGCAGGAACAGCAGCGGGAAGGCGAGCGACCAGGCGAGGCGCGGCCCCAGCACCGCCAGCGCGATCAAAGGAATCATCGCGACGAAGCCGTACTGCTGCACCACCTGCACCTCGCCCAGGCGCGCCAGCAGCCAGCCGGCGCCGCACAGGGCCAGCAGGGCCAGCGCGGGCCAGTAAGGCGCGGGCGGCATGGCGCCGAAATTCTCGCGCCGGCGCCACACCAGCCACAGGCTGATCGGCACAATCACGTAGCCGTGGGCGAAGGTCTCCGAGCTGTTCCAGATCGCGACGATCGATGTCGCGGTGCCGAAGTACAGGGCGAACGGCGCCAGCAGGGCCAGCGCAATCAGCAGCCAGCTGGCGGCCGACAGGCGGGCGCCGCGCGCGGCAACCAGTTCGGGGGGCGGTTTCAGGAACATTCGAGCCTCGCTTCGATGCGCGCCAGGTTGCTGGGCCAGCTGTACTGGCGCTCGACGCGCGCGCGCGCCACTAGGCCGATGGCGTCGTCGGCGGTGGTCAGGAGAGCTGATACGGCGGCGACGAAAGCGGCCGCGCCGTCGGCCAGCAGCAGGTCGGTGCCGGGCACCGCGTCGATGCCTTCGAGCGCTTGCGGCGAGACCACCACCGGCGTGGCCATCGCCATCGCCTCGAGCACCTTGTTCTGGATCCCGCGCGCGATGCGCAGCGGCGCTACCGCCAACTGGGCGTGGGCGATGTAGGGGCGCACGTCGGGCACGGTGCCGGTGACCACGATGCCGGGGGTCTGGCCCAGCGCCAGCACCGCGGGGGCCGGGCGCGCGCCGACGATGTAGAAGCGCAGCGCGGGGAAGGCCGCGCGCAGTTGCGGGAACACCTCGGCGGCGAACCACTGCACGGCGTCGATGTTCGGCCAGTAGTCCATCGCGCCGGTGAACACCACGGCACGCTCGCCGGTTGCGTACGGGCTCTCGTAGTCGCGCTCGGGCGAGAAGTAGTCGGTATCGACGCCGTTGTTGAAGAAGCCGATCTTGGCGTCGCTCTCCGGCGCCAGCTGGCGGAACAGGTCGGCCTCGGGCGCCGAGACGAACAGCGAGGCGTCGCATTCGCGCGCCACGCGTCGTTCGTACGCGAGCAGCTGGCGCGCCTCGTGGCGGTATAGCCAGTTCATCGGCCACGGCTTCTTGGCGGCGTACTGGCGCCACTTGTCGGAATCGACGTCGACGAAATCGACCACCCGGCGCGCTTGCGGATAGGCTTCGGCATACTGTGCCATGGCCGAGGAGAAGATCAGCACGCGGTCGATCTTTTGCTCGCGCATCGTGCGGCCGACCCAGGCCTGGAGGCCGGCGTCGCGGTAGTAATCGAGCGAGAGCGAACGGTTGGCCAGCAGCGCGCCCAGGCTGCGCACGCGCGCCAGCTTTGGATTGAGCCTGGCGAAATGACTGCCGCCGGCGCACAGCGCTTCCACGCGGGGCACGTGCTGCCAGTCGTCGGCGTCGTCGACGAAGGTGCCGAGGAACACGCGGTAGTGCTGCGCCAGGTGCTTGAGCAAATGGTAGGAGCGGATCTTGTCGCCCTTGTTGGGCGGATAGGGGATCCGATGGATCAGCAAGAGCAGGTTTTCCACGCGGCTAACCCAGGTTGCGGACGATATGCGGGCCGATGACGTTGGCTAGCGCCAGCGGCATCTTTTGCCAGAGCTTGATGAACAACTGGTACTTCGGGTTCAGCGGATTATTGTCCGGCACCTGGCTCGAGCCGTACAAGCGGTACTCGTATTGCAGCGGGGTGGGCGCGAAGCCCCAGTTCTTCTTGAAGTCGAAGGCGCCGGTACCGAGCTTGCTGCGGCCGAAGTCGAAGATGCGGCAGCCGCGCGCGGCCGCGTGCTGCATCAGGTTCCAGTACATGAAGTCGTTGCCGGCCACGTCGCGCGCCTTCGGCATGCCGCCGCCGTAGTAGGGCAGCACTTCGTCGCGGAAGTAGAAGCTCAGCACCGCGGCGATGATCTCGCCTTCGAGCACGATGGTGCGCACTTCGCAGTCGTCGCCGAACACTTCCTTGAGCAGGGCGAAGTACTTCTTCGGGAACACCGGCGTGCCGAGGCGGTGCACGCTGGTCGCATAGGCGACGAACATGCGGTCGACATTGTCGTCGATCTCGCCGGCCAGTCCGGCCTTGATGCCCTTGCGGACCATCGCGCGCTGCTTGCGCGGGATCGCGTTCATGTTCTCTTCGTCGTCCGCGCTGATCTCCTTGCGGAAGGTGACGTACAGGTCCTTCGGATGCCAGTCCGGATTGCCGGGATGGGCGGCCACGATGTTGCGGTATTCGAGGTGGCCGACGCCCAATTCGAGCGCCAGTGCGTGCGCGGCCTGGTCCAGCATCGCGCGCGCCGTCTCGTTCAGGCACGCGGGGCCGCCGTGCACGCAGAAGGGCAGCGAGCCCAGCGAGTGGCCGAACAGGCGGCTGTTGATCTGGCACAGCGACAGCACGCCCTGGATCTGGCCGTCCTGCTCGACGTAGTAGAACCAGGTCTTCTGCCGGAACGATTGTTCGATCACGCGCTGCCAGCCGGCGCGGTGGAAGAAGGTCGCTTCCGCACAGGTCTCGACAAACGCGTCCCAGCGAGCGATGTCCTTGGGCTGCATCAGGTGCAGGGTGGCGGGGCCGGCTGACATCATCTCGCTCATATCTGCTCCCTCATACGCGGTCCAGGAACAGGCGGTCCATGCGGTCCCACGCGAAGTCGCGGGTCAGGGCCATGATGCGGCCTTCCATCTGATCCAGGTTGACGTAGTGGCGGAAGCGGGTCTTGAGGCCGATGCCGTCCGGGCGCGGCTGGCCGGGGTCGATTTCCCACGGGTGGAAATAGAAGATCGCCGATTCGCGGTCGTCGCGATTGACCTTGTTCATCATCCAGCGCGACAGCGAGTAGGGCAGCAGGCGGAAGTAGCCGCCGCCGCCGGCCGGCAGGTTACGCTGCATCAGGCGCACGGTGGTGATCGGCACTTCGAGCAGGCCGTCCGGGCCGTTCGGGTAGAACGCGAAACGCGGCGCGTCCGGCATGCCGTAATGGTCGTGGCGGATCGGGTAGATGCTCGAGCTGTATTGGTAGCCGGCCGCCAGCAGGGCGTCGAGCGCCCACAGGTTGCGGGCGCCGATCGAGAAGCTGGGCGCGCGGTAGCCGAGCACGCGCTGGCCGCCGATGTCTTCGAGCAGCGCCTTGCTGCTGACGATGTCCTGGTTGAAGGCGGCGAGGTCCTGGTCGGAGGCGCGCAAATGGCCGTAGCCGTGGCTGGCCAGCTCATGGCCGCCGGCCACGATGCGCCTGACCATGGCCGGATAGCGCTCGGCGATCCAGCCCAGCGTGAAGAAGGTGGCCTTGACCTTGCCGTCGGCGAGGATCGCGAGGATGCGTTCGATGTTCGCCTCGACCCGGCATTCGCGCGTTGGCCAGCTGTCGCGCGCGATGTGGGGCGCGAAGGCCGAGACCTGGAAATAGTCCTCGACGTCGATCGTCATGGCGTTGCGGATACGCGCGCCAGCCGGTTGGGCGGTAGGGGCAAGCATCATCATTCGTGGTTGTCGAGCGGCTGGTTGGCGCTGGCGGGCGTGGCCACGATCTTCTTCAGGATCGCGAGCACGGAGACGATCGATTTTTCGAGCCGCACCATGCGCTCGTCCATGTATTCGGGCTTGGCCGCCACCTCGGCGGCCGCGGGCGGCGCGGCATGCAGCGCGGCGCTGGCCGCGGTTTCGGCCGGCGCGTCGGCCGGCAGCTGGAATTCCTGCTGGATGTCGCGGATCACTTCCTG
>DASRXO010000897.1:0-5147 GCA_035654095.1 Telluria sp. | reverse complement strand
TCCTTCCAGCGCACGATGAAGGTATCGTGCTGGAAGTGTTCGAGCTCGCCGCTCAAATCGGGCGTGCGCGAAAAACTCATCACGTGCTTGCCGCCCACCTCCCTGATCGACATCGTGCCGTACCACGCGTCCTGGTAGTCGCCGTCGTAGGCGGCCAGCGGCAGCGAGGGCTGCGACTTGGCGGCGCGCGCGCCGACCGCCTTCTTCTGCGCCGCCAGCTCCTTGGCGTGCGACTCGTTCTCGGCGTCGGCGATCAGCTTGATCCAGTCGGTCTGGGCGCCGTCGAGATACTGGTCGAGCAGGCGGTAACGCAGCGCCGACAGCGAGGGGCTGCTCTCGGCGTTGGTCAGGATCGCGATGCCCAGCTTCGCTTCCGGCACCAGCACCACCTGCGAATAGAAGCCTTGCAGCGCGCCGCCGTGCAGCGCGATCTTGCGGCCCTTGTAGTCGCGCAGCTGGAAGCCCAGGCCATAGGCGAGGAAGTTGGGTTTGGTCGCGGCCAGCGCGGCCGGCGGCTCGCCGATCCGGATCGGCGTCTGCTCGGCCCACATCTCGTGCGCCTGGCGCGCGCTGTACAGCCGCACTTCCTTGCCTTGCGCGTCCTTGCCGGTCACGCCTTCGTCGAGCAGCACGGTCATCCAGCGCGCCATGTCTTCGGCGCTGGTGTTGATGCCGACCGCGCCCGCCGCATTCGGCACCGGCAGCGACTTGACCGCGGCGATCTTGCCGCCGATTTTGCTGTGCGCGTTCGAGACGTTCGGGTTGCCGGTGTTCTCGGCCAGGCTGGTGGTCGTCGAATTCATCCCGAGCGGCTTGAGGATGCGTTCATGCACCGTCTCGCCCCAGCTCTTGCCGGTCTTTTGCGCGATGATCTTGCCGGCCACGATGTACAGCAGGTTGTCGTAGGCGTAGCTGTTGCGAAAGCTGGTCGCCGGACGGATGTAGCGCAGCTTCTGGATGATTTCGTCGCTGCTGAAATTGGTGGTCGGCCACCACAGCAGGTCGCCGGCGCCGAGGCCAAGGCCGCTGCGGTGGGTCAGCAGGTCGCGCACCGTCATCTCGTGGGTCACATAGGCGTCGTACATCTGGAAGTCGGGCAGGTGCTTGGTGACCGGGTCGTCCCACGCCAGCTTGCCTTCGTCGACCAGCATCGCCAGCGTGGCGGCGGTGAAGGCCTTGGAGTTGGAGGCGATCTGGAACACGGTCTTGCCGTCCACCGGCGCCGGCTCGCCCAGCTTGCGCACGCCGAAGCCGCGCGCGGCGATCACCTTGCCGTCCTTGACGACGGCGATCGCGATGCCGGGCACGTCGAAGGTCTTCATCACGCGCGTGACGTCGGCTTCGAGGTCGTAGGCGCGCGCCGGGGCGCTGGCCGCAGCCGGGGGTTGGGCCACGGCGGTGCCGGCGCCGGCGGCGGAACAGGCCAGCAGGATGGCTGCGGCGATGCGGGTCATGGAAGTCATTGCGGTCCTTATGGGGTGGCCGGTTGATCGAACTGCTTGTCGACGCTCTTCTGCGTCGCCGGATGGTAGCGCGCACGCGCTTCCTGGTAGACGGCCTGCGCCCAGGCCTTGTCGGATGGGTCCTTGAGCAGCGCGGCGTACAGCGGCACCACGAACTTCTGCCGGCCCACGCTCAGGAGGAAGGCTTTCAGCGGCGCGCGGATGTCGCGATCGCCGGCCTTCACCGCCGCGCGGTAGAAGCGGAACGCGACTTCGTTATTGCCGGTCTTGCCGAGGCCGAAAGCGCGGTCCAGTTCCTTGAGCTGCGCGGCGCTGGCCTTGCCGTCGATATCGTTCAGGAATTTCATCCACTCGGTGGCGGTCCATTTCTTGGTGTCGAGCTGCGCGCTCGCCAGCTCGCCCTTGAGCCAGGCGGCGCGCGTGGCGTCGAGCGCGGCCAGGCGCGCCGACACCGCGTGTTTGGCGCCGGCCGGGATGCCGGGGCCGTACAGCCACTCGTCCAGTTCCGCGTCGCTCATCACGCCCGGATGCCGGGCCAGCAGGTTCTTGCGCAGGTAGTCGACGAACTGGCCGGTGGTCACGCTCTGGAACGCGTGCTGGTCGAACCAGCCGCGCAGGAAAGGATCGAACACGGCGCGGCCGGCGCGCTGTTCGAGCGTGCGCAGGAACCAGGCGCCTTTCGGGTAGGCCAGCGCATCGTCGGTGTACTCCTTCGAGGAGAGATCCGGATCGCGCGTCAGCAAGGCCTGCTTGGCCGGCGCCACGGTCTTGAGCAGTTCGAGCGCCTCTTCCTGCTCGAGCTGCAGATTCATGGCCGCCACCTCTTCGCCGTACAGCACCTCGAGGATGCGGGTGGTGACGTAGGTGGTGAAGCCTTCGTTCAGCCACCAGTGCTTCCACGAGGCGTTGGTCACCAGGTTGCCGGACCAGCTGTGCGCCAGTTCGTGCGCGACCAGGTCGACCAGGCTGCGGTCGCCCGCGATCATGGTCGGCGTGACGAAGGTCAGGCGCGGGTTCTCCATGCCGCCGATCGGGAACGAGGGCGGCAGCACCAGCATGTCGTAACGCCCCCAGCGATACGGGCCGTACAGCGACTCGGCCGCGGCCACCATCTTCTCGGTGTCGGCCAGTTCGTATGCGGCGGCCTTGATGCGCTTCGGTTCCGCATACACGCCGGTGCGCGGACCGAGGCTGCGCGCATCGAGTTCGCCGATGCCGATCGCCAGCAGATAGGACGGAATCGGCTGCGGCATGCTGAACTTCCAGCCGCCCTTGCCGCTGGCCTTCGGGTCGTTATCGGCGCTCATCACCACGCGCAGGCCTTGCGGCGCCTCGATCCGCGCGCTGTAGGTGAAGCGCACGGCCGGCGTATCCTGCACCGGCACCCAGGAGCGCGCGTTGATGGTCTCGGATTGGCTGAACATGAACGGCCGCTTGCCGGACATGGTCTGCGCCGGCGTGAGCCACTGCAGCGCGGTGGCGGTCGGCGCGGTGTGGTACCAGATGCGGACCTTCGAAGGCTGGCTTTGCAGCGCGATGTGCAGGGCCTGGCCCTTCTCGGCGTCGAACTTGTCGAGCGTGTAAGGCACGGCATGCCAGGCGCCGCCCGCATCCTGCGCCTGCACCCTGGCGATCGCCAGTTCGCGCGTGTCGAGGTCCAGCGTGCGCGCGGACTTGTCGATCCAGGCCAGCGACAATTCGGCGTAACCGGACAGCGTCTTATGGGCGAAATCGGCCTTCAGGTCGAGGTGCAGCGCGCTGGTCTTGACTTGGTCGTAGCGTGCGTAGCTGAGCGGATCGAGCGCCAGCGCATGCGCGCTCCACTGGCTGAGGAAGACGCAGGCGGCAAGGCGCAGCAGGGAAGGAGTGGTCATGGGCTCTGGAGTCGGTGGACGCCGGACGGCGTCCCGGGCGCCAGAAGAATATCACTTCCGCCCTGCCGGCGGAAGCGCTCCAAGCCAGTATTTACACCGCCGACTAAGCGCGCCTACTGCGCGGTCAGCGTGACGTCGTCGACGAGGAAGGAAGTGGCCACCGTCGAATCTTCGATCCCCTCGAAGTAGATGCGCACGGTCTGGCCCTTCCAGGCGCTCAGGTCGAAGGTCTTCTGCAGATAGCTGCTGCCCTTGTTCAGGTTCGAATAGGTCGCCAGCGTGGCCAGCACCGCGCCGGTGCTGCTGCGCACCTGCACCTTGAGCGTGTCGTAGACGGCGGTGGTGGTGGTTTCGTCCGACACCACCTTGAGCCAGAACGCCAGGCTGACGGTCGACGCCGAGGCCGGGATCGCCACCTGCTGGTACACGCTGTCGGTATGCGTCGCCCCGTAGCCGTCGAGCCAGGCCTTGTAGCTGCCGCCGTGTGCGGCCTGGGTGGCGTCGTTGGTGATCACGCCGGTGGTCGCGGTCCATGAGGTGGCGCCCGATTCGAAGCCGCTGTTGGCGATCAGTTGCACCGCGCTGTTGTTGACGCTGAAGCTGACCGCGCTCGAGGTGGCGACGTTGCCGGCGGCGTCGTAGGCTTTCGCCGTCAGGCTGTGGGCGCCGTTGGCCAAGGTGGTCGAGTTCAGCGTGACCGCATACGGCGAGGTGGTGTCGGTCCCCTTCAACACGCCATCGACATAGAACTCGACCTTGCTGACGCCCACGTTGTCGCTGGCGCTGGCCGACAGGGTGATGGTGGCGCTGGCGCCGCTCTCGCTGGCGCTCACGGTGGGCGGCGTGGTGTCGGAAGCGGCGTTGCTGACGCTGAACGCGACCGCGCTCGACACGCCGACGTTGCCGGCCGCATCGCGCGCCTTGGCGGTCAGGCTATGGCTGCCGTTGGCGAGCGTGGCGGAATTGATCGCCGCCGAATACGGCGGCACGTTGCTGCTGGCCTTCAGCACGCTGTCGATGTAGAACTCGACCAGCGAGACGCCGACGTTGTCGCTGGCCGTCGCCGACAGCGTGATGGTGCCGCTGCTGCCCGATTCGGCCGCGCTGACGGTCGGCGGCGTGATGTCGCCCGAGTTCGACTGCGTGACCCAGACCGGCGCCGACCACAGGATCTTGCCGTCGTTCTGGGTGATCTTCGCGTAGTAGAAATGCTCGCCCAGCGCCGGCGTGATGGTGACGTTGGCGGTGGTCGCCAACTGGCTGACCGTGCCGTTGCGGCTCGGGACGCCCTCGTAGATGACCACCGTCGACGCGGTCTTGCCGCCGGTGCTCGCATAGTTGGCGACCAGGTTGAGGGTACCGCCGTTGGTGAAGCGCTCGCCCATCAAGTGGCCGTTGGCGGTCAGCACCAGCTGCGAGCCCTTGTCCATGGTGGCGAACACGCGGCGCGCCTTGACCGCGGCGAGGAAGCTGGCGGTGCTCAGCGCAGTGCCGTTCGGGATCAGCACGCCGGTGCGGTTGGTGTAGGACGCGCCCCAGTTGGCGCAGTGGTTGTCCTGGTCGGTGCTGAAGGCCACGTGGTAGCCGGCTTCGAGCGCCTTGTTGCAGGCGCCTTCGTAGCTGCTGCGGCTGGTCTCGGTTTCATTGGTGCTGGTCGAGAAGGCCGAGGTGTTGAGCACTTCGCACAAGGCCATGGCCTGGTCGCCGTCGGCGGTGTAGCCGAGCGCCACGCCGTTCACCAGGAACTGGCCGGAGCTCGCCGGATGGTTGAACTGGCCGACCCAGCCGCGCTGGCGCATCAGCGTATAGA
>DASRXO010000896.1:0-6442 GCA_035654095.1 Telluria sp. | reverse complement strand
TCGGGTAACAACTCAGAAATATATGCTGACCCCGCATGGCATGTTTGAGTTGAAATATTTCTTCGGCAGCCATGTCGCCACTGAAGCGGGGGGAGAAGCTTCTTCCACGGCGATACGGGCACTCATCGTGCAACTCACAGGAGCAGAAGACCCTAAAAATCCTTTTTCCGATAGTAAGATCGCGGACATGCTGGGGGAACAGGGTATGGTCATTGCGCGGCGCACCGTTGCAAAATACCGTGAGGCGCTCAAGATCCCTCCCGTCAGCCTCCGCAAATGTCTGTAGCATTTACGATGTTCCTCTACGCCAGCGCGCGCACGAACAGGTAGCGACATCATCATAGGAGTGTGTATGAATCTCACAATCAGTGGACATCATCTCGAAGTGACACCAGCCATCCGTGAATACGTACAAAGCAAGCTCGAGCGCATCAAGCGCCATTTCGATCAAGTGATCGACATCGCAGTCATCCTCACCGTAGACAACCTCACAGAAAAAGAAAAACGACAAAAAGCCGAGATCAACCTCCGCCTGTCGGGCAAAACCGTCTACGTCGAAAGCCTGTCACACGATCTCTACGCCGCCATCGATTGTCTGATCGATAAACTTGACCGCCAGGTCATGAAGTACAAAAACAAGGTCCAGGACCATAATCACCAGGCCATCAAGCACCTGCCTGAAACGGAGCTGCCCGCCGCCGCCTGAAGCGCCGGCCGTACCGCTGTCCTCGAGGGCGCCCGCGTGGCGCCCTTTTCGCATCCTGGCACGCTAAAATAGCGGTCTGCCAATTCATGAGCGTCACCACCGATGAGCGAACACATCCACACCAGCATTGCTAACCGTACCGGCACCATCGTGCTCGACCGTCCGCGCACGCTCAACTCGCTGTCGCTGGCGATGGTGCGCGCGATCGCCGCCGCCTTGCAGGCATGGCGCGACGACGCCGCCGTCGATGCGGTGCTGATCCGCAGCAGCAACGACAAGGCATTTTGCGCCGGCGGCGACATCAAGTTCTTCCACGACGTCGGCACCACGGGGCCGATGGGCGGCAGCGCGCTGCTCGAAGATTTTTTCACCGAGGAGTACGCGCTCAATCACCTGATCCATTTTTATCCGAAGCCTTATGTGGCGCTGATGGACGGGGTGGTGATGGGTGGCGGCATGGGCATCTCGCAGGCCGGCCCGCGGTGCCGGCTGCGGGTGGTCACCGACAAGACCAAGATGGCGATGCCCGAGGTGAACATCGGCCTGTTCCCGGACGTGGGCGGCAGCTACTTCCTCGCGCGCGCGCCTGGGCAACTGGGCAATTACCTGGGGCTCACCGGCTTGACGGTGCGCGCCGCGGATGCGCTGTACGTGGACCTCGCCGATTGCTTCGTGCCGCAGGAGCGCATGGAGGCGTTGATGGCCCTGATCGAGGCGACCCCGGGTGCCGGGCTGCGCGCGGCGGTGGAGGGCTTTGCGGGCGCGTTCAAAGGGCAGCAGGGGGCGAGCGTGCTGGAGGCGGAGCGCGCGACGATCGACCGCCATTTCGGCGCCGGCTCGGTGGCCGCGATCATGGCCTCGCTGGCGCGGGACGAGGGCGCGTTCGCGCAGAAGGCGCTGGCCGCGATGAAGCTGCGTTCGCCGCTGCTGATGTGCGTGACGCATGAATTGCTGAAGCGCGGCGCCGCGCTGGACCTGGCCGATTGCCTGCGGCTGGAGCGGACCCTGGTGCGGCACAACTTCGAGCACGGCGAAGTGCTCGAAGGGATACGTGCGCTGGTGATCGACCGGGACAATGCGCCGCAGTGGAAGCCGGGGACGCTGGAAGACGTGACGCCGGAGATGGTGGAGCGCTTCTTCGAGCCGGTGTGGCCGGCAAGCGCCCATCCGCTGCGTCACCTGGCGTAGTGCTGGAAAAAACCGGGGTCAGAGTTTTTTTTCGCGAGGGGTCATTCGCGAAAATTACTCTGACCCCGCTTTTTTCCAGCACGGTCCGCGAGTCCGCGCCGCACAAAAACAAATAGGGTCAGAGGGGGACGCCGAGTCTAATTTTCGCCATACCCCCGGCGAAAAAAAACTCTGACCCTATTTGTTTTTGCGCTCCGTCTGCAGTACTACGACTGCTCCCGGTGCCGCAACACCACCCGCTCGGTCGGACTGAAATACGCGGCCAGCCGCTCCGCCATGTACACCGACCGATGCTGCCCCCCCGTGCACCCCAGCGCCACCGTCAGGTAGCTCCGGTTATCGGTCTTGAACGACGGCAGCCACTTCTCGATGAACACGCGGATGTCGTCGAGCAGCTCCGCCGCGCTCGGCTGCGCGTCCAGAAACGCGATCACCGGCGCGTCCATCCCGGTCAGCGGCCGCAAGGTCAAGTCGTAATACGGATTCGGCAGCGCCCGCACGTCGAACACGAAGTCCGCATCCAGCGGCACCCCCAGCTTGAACGCGAACGACTCGAAGAACAAGGTCAGCGGCGCGCGTTCGATCTCCACCAGTTCCTTGATCCACGCGCGTAGCTTGTTGGCCGACAAATCCGAGGTATCGATCACATGCCCGAGCTGCTCGATCGCCGACAGGCGCTCGCGCTCTTCCAGGATGCATTCGATCAGCGTGCGGCGCGACGCCGGGTTCTCATCCGGCCGCAACTGGTGCGACAGCGGATGGCTGCGCCGCGTCTCCGAAAAGCGCGCCACCAGCGAATGCGTGTTCGAGGTCAGGAACATGACCTTGACGTCGTGTCCCGCATCCTTGAGGGTGGTGATATTGGCCGGCAGTTCGACCAGCGACTGCGCGCTGCGCGCATCGACGGCCACGGCCAGGCTGGCGGTGCCGTCGGCGATCAGGGCATCGACCAGGCTGGGCAGCAGCGCCGGCGGCAGGTTGTCGACGCAGTAGTAGCCCGCGTCTTCGAGGACGTTGAGGGCCACGGACTTGCCGGAGCCGGAGATGCCGGTGATGAGTACGATGCGCATGATAAAGATGATACCGCATGCAGGAGCTTTTGGTAGGCTGGAAAAGCGCAGCGCTTTTCCGCCCAGGCCCTAGTCGCCGCTCATCGCCTGCCTCTGGCGCTCCATGAACTCTTGCAGCGTATCGATCCCGCGCAGCTGCAGGATGGTGTTGCGCACCGCGGCCTCCAGCAGCACCGCGATGTTGCGGCCGGCCGCCACCGGGATCACGACCTTGCGCACCGGCAGGCCGAGCACGTCCTCGGTCGGGAACAGGAAGGGCAGGCGTTCGACTTCTTCTTCCAGCGCGCTGCGGCGCACCAGGTGCACGATCAGCTTGAGCCGCATCTTGCGGCGCACCGCGGTCTCGCCGAAGATCGCCTTGATGTCCAGCAGCCCGAGCCCGCGCACCTCGAGCAGGTTTTGCAGCAGCGGCGGGCAGCGCCCTTCGATCATATTCGGCGCGATGCGCGAAAACTCCACCGCATCGTCCGCCACCAGGCCGTGGCTGCGCGAAATCAGCTCCAGCCCCAGCTCGCTCTTGCCGAGGCCGGAGTCGCCGGTGATCAGCACGCCCACGCCCAGCACGTCCATGAACACGCCGTGCATGATGATGCGCTGGGCCAGCTTCTTCGACAGGTAGACGCGCAAAAAGTCGATCACCTGCGCGGCCGGCAGCGGCGTCGAAAACAGCGGGATATTCTGCTCGTCGCAAATCGCCAGGATGTCGGGCGGCGTATCGAGCCCTTGCGCGATGATCAGCGCCGGCGGCCCGCCCGCGATCAGCTCGCCGATCACATGGCTGCGCGAACCCGACTTGAGGCGGTGGTAGTAGGTCAGTTCCTGATGGCCGAACACCTGGATGCGGCCGGGGTGGATCAGGTTCAGGTGGCCGACCTGGTCGGCGGCCGAGGCCACGTCCCCGGAGATCAGGCGCTCGCCGCCGGGGAAGCCGGCGAACCAGCCAAGTTGCAGACTTTCGCGATTGTCGTCGTACAGCCGTTGAATGGTCAGCGGGGTTTGCAGCATGAACGGGTCTTCAGAAGGGTGGGGGCGGCGCGGCGCCCATCGCCAAGAAGTTTAACCCAAGGCTTGCAGGCTGGGTTGCCAATTGACGATGCGGGCATGCACCGATTTCGGGTCCGGATCGGTCGCCAGCGCGGTGCGGAAGGCATCGTCGGAAAACATTTCGGCGATCTCGGACAGGATCTCGAGATGCTGCTGCGTCACGTGATCCGGGATCAGCAGGAAGAACAGCAGGTTGACCGGTTGGCCGTCGGGCGACTCGAAGGGGATCGGCTCGACCAGCCGCACGAAGGCGGCGAGCGGCGACTTCAGGCTCTTGCTGCCCTTGATGCGGCCGTGCGGGACCGCCACGCCGTGACCCAGGCCGGTCGAGCCCAGGCGCTCGCGCGCGAACAGGTTGTCGGAAACGGTGGAGCGGGCGATGCCGCAGTTGTTCTCGAAAATCAGCCCGGCTTGCTCAAACGCGCGTTTCTTGCTGGAGACTTCAAGATCGAGCAGGACGTTCTCGAGGGATAGGATTTTGCTAAGGTTGGTCATAACACGAAGTCAATTGGTGCGATGCACAAACGTGCTTGCGAGCCAGAATTATAGGCCTGTTTACCGGCCGTGTAATGGATTTCGCTTGCATTCAGTATCGGCCCCACATTGGTATTACGCAAGAGGAATGGCGAGTTAAACAACGCCGCTTCCCCGTCGTTCCAAGCTGTGGGGCAGGGCTTGGATTTTCCAGCACGAAATTGAAACAAAACCGCACAAAACTGTCCTTACGGCCACCGCCGCCATTTTTTCGGCGTTTATTGCCTGTTTTTCAGGCAGTGGACGGCGATGCTGGACTGTTGTTTTTTTGTCAGCTTGCGCTCGCGCAAGTGTCGTCTGAGCGCACGCCGGCGGTCCCTCAAGCCACGCTATGCCCGCCAGGAAGGGGTGTCAACCGCGCGCGGCGGTGCCGGCCCTGGGCTTTGACCGCGGTCAAAAGCGCTTATTGACGCGCAGTGCGCAGATTGGGTGGTCGTGCTCCCGTGAAATTGCTGCGCCAGGGGTTGATGTCGAGCCCGCCACGGCGGGTGTAGCGCGCATACACCGCCAGTTTTTGCGGCGCGCACTGGCGCAGGATATCGACGAAGATGCGCTCCACGCATTGCTCGTGGAACTCGTTGTGCTCGCGGAAACCGATCAGGTAGCTGAGCAAGCCTTCCTGGTCGATTTGCGGCCCGACATAATGCACTTGCACGCTGGCCCAGTCCGGCTGGCCGGTGACCAGGCAGTTCGACTTGAGCAGGTGCGAGACCAGGGTTTCCGCGACCGGCGCTCCATCGCGGTTCGAGCACAGCAGCGACGGCGCCGGCGTGTACCGGTCGACCTCGATGTCGAGCCGGTCCAGCAGCAGGCCGTCGAGCTCGCCCATCTTGAGGGTCTGGAACGCGTCCGGCAGGGTCAGCGTCACCTGCACCGGCGCGCCGAAGCCGTTCGACAAGTCTTCGCGCAGCAAGGCCAGCAGCGCATCCGGGCCGGCGAGCTTGGTCTGGTTGAACGAGTTCAGGTAGAGCTTGAACGACTTCGACTCGATGATGTTGGGCGAGTCGGCCGGCGCCGTGACGGTCGCGATCGCCACCTGCGGCTTGCCGCGCAGGTTCAGCCACGACAGCTCGTAGGCGTTCCAGATGTCGACGCCGAAGAAGGGCAGGGTGCCGCTCAATTGCAGCTCGTCGCGCTTGGCCTGGCGCGGAATCGGGAACAGCAACTGCGGCGCGTACTGCGTCTCGTAGGCCGAGGTTTTACCCAGCGGCGATTGTTCTGCGGAGTTACTCACTCAATATCTCAACCCAAGAAAAGTTTGTAGACCGGATTGGCGCTCTCGTCCCAGTGGCGGTAGCCGAGCGTGGTCAGGAATTCGCGGAACTCGGCCATCTCGTCGGGCGGCACCTGCAAGCCGACCAGGATGCGGCCGACGTCGCCGCCCTGGTTCCGGTAGTGGAACAGCGAGATGTTCCAGTTCGGCGCCATGCTGCCCAGGAAGCGCATCAGCGCGCCCGGCCGCTCCGGGAATTCGAAACGATACAGCAGCTCGTCGTGCGCCAGCGCGCTCTTGCCGCCGACCAGATGGCGGATGTGCAGCTTGGCCAGCTCGTCGTGCGTCATGTCGAGCGTCTTGAAGCCGTTCTCTTCGAAGGTGCGCGCCAGCACGCCCGATTCGCCGCGGCTCGAAATCTGCACGCCGACGAACACATGGGCTTCGCGCCCGTGGCTGATGCGGTAGTTGAACTCGGTCACATTGCGGGTGCCGACCGTGGTGCAGAAGCGCAGGAAGCTGCCGCGCTGCTCGGGAATCGTGACCGCGAACATCGCTTCGCGCGATTCGCCCAGTTCGGCGCGCTCGGCCACGAAGCGCAGGCGGTCGAAGTTCATATTGGCGCCGCAGGCGATCGCCACCAGGGTCTCGTTGTGCACCGGATGCTTGGTCAGCGCCGCGCGCTCG
>DASRXO010000895.1:0-4151 GCA_035654095.1 Telluria sp. | reverse complement strand
GCAACGCGGTCGAGCATAGCCCGGACGGCGGCAAGGTCGACATCGAGCTGCAGGCGAATGTGGAATGGATCGACATCCGGGTGCTGGATCGCGGACCCGGCGTGGCGCCGGACGACTTGCGCGCGATCTTCGAACCATTCTTCCGCTCCAACGCCGAGACCAACAACGTCGACGGCCACGGCCTGGGGCTGGCGATCGCGCGGCGCGTGGTCGATGCCCACGGCGGCAGCATCGAGGCCGTCAACCGCGAGGGCGGCGGCCTGTCGGTGACGATCCGGCTGCCGCTGGCCGCTTAGCGCGGCGGCGGTGCGCCGCGGCTCAGGCCTGGCGGCGGCGAATCAGGGTGCGGTAACTCTTGGGATCGTCCCGCTCAAGCCGATCGAGGACTTCGGTCGCCACCTCGACGGTGGAGCGTTTGATGTCTTTTTTAATGGCGTCGATGCGGCGCGCGGCCGCTTCGAGCTGCTCCAATGTTTCGGAGGGCAGCGGCTGTTTTTTTGCCAGTGCGATCGCGACTTCGGTCAGCCAGCCAAGCTGCTTGCCGTAACTGGCGACCTCGGTCACCACACGGTCTTCAATCGCGGCGTCGCCGGCATAATTGACCGTGATCGCAGGCGAAAACCAGGGTGCCGTGATGCGCTGATTGACGTCGCCCGAAAGCGGCAATCGGAACATCCAGAGCGGATCGTAGGCAGAAGACATGCTCACCTCCCATGATTGAAAAATGATGGATATCGGTAGCGACCGATATCCATCATACAACGGAAAGTCCGGGAACAGGAAAACACCTCGATCGGGCTCGCTCGGCGAGCCCTGGGCCCCTTACTTGGCGGTTTTCGGCGCCGCCACCAGCACGACGACCGTATCGTCCAGGACCGGCGCACGCGGATGCGGATTGTCCGCGCTGGCCGCCGGCACCGGGCCGAACTTCGCGCTCACCGTGTACACCCGATGGGTCCTGGGATCCAGCGCCATGGTCTTGGCGCCCTTCAGCGTCTCCACCTTGCTCGCCACCGTGTAGCTGTCGGGCGTATCCTGATGCACCACCGTCAGCGAACCTTCGCCGTTGGAGCTGTACACCAGCCCTTCCTTGGCGTCGAAGCCGGCGGCGTCGGACAAGGCGCCGTTCGCGACTTCCGCGACCACCTTGCCGGACTTGGCGTCGACCACCATCATCGACGCGCTGTGGCACACCGCGAACAGGCGCTCGTTCTTCTGGTCGTAGGCCAGGCCGGTCGGCGCATTGCAGGACGCCATCGGCCAGCGCGCCACGACCTTGCCGGCCTGGGTGTCGACCTTCACCAGTTCGTTCTTGTCTTCCAGGTTGACGAACACGTTGCGGCCCTGCTTGTCGCTGACGATGGCCTCGGGCGAGCCGCCGAGATCGATCGTCGCGACCACCTTGCGGCTGGCCGCATCGATCACGCTCAGGTTGGCGCTGCCGCCGTTCGCAGTGTAGATGCGCTTGTGCGCCGGCTCGTAAAAGATGAAGTCGGGTTTCACGCCGCTCACCTTGATGGTGTCCACGGTGGCCAGGGTGTCGAGCTTGAACACGGTTACCGTATTGGCCTTGCCGTTGCTGGTGAAGCCGAGCTTGAGGTCCTGCGCGAAGGCGATGCCGTGCACGCCGTCGGTATCGGCGATCTCGCCCACCAGCTTGCCGCTCTTGGTGTCCAGCACCTGCACATGGCGTCCGCGGCTGATGAACAGCCGGTTGCGCTTGGCGTCGAGCGCCATGTAATCCCAGCCTTCGGTACCGGTCAGCGGATACTGCGCCACCACCTGGTAGCTCGCGCCGATGTCGGCGGCGTGCGCGCCGTGGCCGAGCCCGAGGGTGGCGCCGGCCAGGGCCAGGCAGAGTGCCGATTTATTCATGAAATCCATTGTCGTTCCTTTTGCGTGTTGAATTAGAAATTGAAAGTGAGGCCGCCTTCGACGGTCTTGCCGTAGAACTCGCGCTGGATCACGCGATCGGCGCTGCCTTCGGTGAACTTCATCGGCGTGTTGGTCAGGTTTTTGACGTTCAGGAAGACGCCGTAATTCTTCGCGATCTGGTAGCTTGCGCCGAAATCGGCGGAACGGCGGCCTTCGGAGTAGATGTCCTGGGTCGCGTCGCCGCCGATGCCCAACAGGTTGCGGCTGGTGTAGTAGGTCGACAGGCGCAGGTTCAGGCCGTCGCGCTCCCAGAACAGCGAGCCGTTGTAGGTGTTGCGCGAGGTCGATGGCAGCGTGCTGTTTTCGCCCGGACGGATTTGGAAGGACGAATCCACGTAGGTCACGTTGAAGCCGGCGCCAAGGCCGCTCAGGAGGCCCGGCAGGAACGTGAAGTGCTGCTCGTAGTTGGCCTCGAAGCCGCGCGCGCGCGCCGACGACACGTTGCCGAAGCTGATCACCTTGGTGTTGGCGGACAGGCCCGCATAGGCGCCGGTGTCCGGGAAGGTCTGGAAGCCGGCGCGCGCGACCACGTAATCCTTCAAGGCCTTGTCGAACACGCCGAACGAGGCGATGCCGCCCTGCGGCAGGTACTGCTCGAACGCGAGGTCGAAATTGTTGGACAGGGTGGGCTTGAGCGCGGGATTCCCGGTTGTGACCATGTTGTTGCCGACATCGACCGAGGTCGCGGCGCTGGTCTGGTTGAAGCCGGGCCGCGCGATGGTGCTCGAGAAGCTGGCGCGCACGATCGCCTTCGGCGCCAGTTCGTAGCGCGCCTGCAGCGACGGGAACAGATTGGTGTAGCTGTTGGTGGTCTCCAGCGGCGAGACGACGCTGCCGGCAATCGCATTGCCATCGTAGCGTGCGCTGGTGTGTTCGACACGCAGGCCGGCCAGCAGGCCCAATTTACCGAAGCTCATCTGCTCCTGCGCGTAGGCGGCCAGCACGTCCTCGGTATTGTGGGTGCTCTGGCGCGCCGCGCTCAAGGCGTCGGCCGCGGCATTCTGGACGAAGCCGGTGTCCGACGCGTACAGCGTGCGCATATAGTCGCTGCTGATATTGCCGCCGTTCTGGTAGTGGCCGTCGTAATAGGTGACCGGCGAACCGATGATGGCCTGTGCCAGCGTCACGCTCGGGATCGCGCTGTACGAATACGGCGTGACCAGGTTCTCGTTCTTGCGCGCGCGGGCGCTCACGCCGACTTTCAGCGTTTCGTCCTGGGCCGAGGTCAAATGGGTCGGCAGCGCGAGCTTGGCGCCGCCCGACCATTCGGTGGTCTTGGCCAGCACGACGCTGTTGTTGAAGCGCGAGATCAGGTAGCCGCCCGGGTCGGCCGGATTGAGACCGGCCACGCTGGTTTGCGGGTAGTTGGGATCGCTGATGTTGTTGTAGGTGACCGTCGCACCGGTCGGATTCGAGAACTTGGTGTTCTGGTCGTAAGGACGGTCGTCCGATCCGGACACGTGCGCGACGTGGTAATCGAGCTTCGCGCCGTCCAGCGTCTGCTTGCCGCCGATGGTGAAGACTTGCGAGCTGATGGTCTCGCGCTCGTCGCGCAGGGTCTTGTCGTAGCTGACGTCGGACTCGGTGAAGCTGCCGTTCGCGCTGCGGCTCACGTTGCCGGGGAAGTTGGCGATCAGCGCCTGGCGCTTGACGCTCTCGGTGTAGCCCGAGTCGTAGTAACGCAGGTACCACTTGTTGGCCGCGTCCGGCTCGTACGTCAGTTCGCCGCCGGCGCCGTAGCGCGTGCGGTGGTAGTTGTAGTAGCGCTGTTCGAGCCCCGCGTACGCCTTCGGATCGGTGGTGGTGCCGCCATCGATGGCGTAGGCGGCCTCGAGGTCGTCGACACCACGGCGATCTTCGTAACGCGAGTAGGTGCCGACGAAGCTGAACGGCTTGTCCGCATAGGAGTCCATGCCGGAAGCCGAGCTGCCCGCGCCCAGGCCGAAACGGGTGCCGCCGCTGACCGACACATCGCTCAGGCCGGAGTGGCGCAGCAACTCGCTGCCGGCGCCGATCTTCGCATCCAGGAAGGCGCGGCCGGATGGCGGCAGCGTTTTCGGCGTGATCTCGACGGTGCCGCCGAGCGCCTCGGCGTCCTGCTCCGGCGTATTGCTCTTGGTGACAGTGATGGAGCCGATCATGCCGGCCGGGATCGTGTCGAAGGCCACCGCGCGGCCGCCGCCGAACGGGCTCGCCGTATTGCTGGGCGGCAGACG
>DASRXO010000894.1:0-2296 GCA_035654095.1 Telluria sp. | reverse complement strand
GGCGCTGCAAGGGGCCGTCGAATTTCCACGCCAGCGAAAACGTCAGCGAGCCGTCGGCCGCGGACAGCCAGCTGCGGCCCGCGCGGCCGCGGCCGGCGGTCTGGTGCTCGGCCGCCAGCAGGGTCGGACCGGCCAGCTGCGTGGCGCGCGCCAGCAGGTCGGCGTTGGTGGAGCCGGTCTGCGCCACCACCTCGATCGCGAAGCCGGGACGGCACAGGGCGGCGATGGCGGCCGCGTTCATGGCGCCGGCCTGCGCGCCTTGTGCGGCGCGCGCGCGAAGGCGCGGTCGTACAGCGCGTTCGGCAGGGCCCGCAGCAGCTTGGCGACCACGCCCATCTGCCACGGAATCACGCGGTAGCTGGTGCCCGCCGCGATCGCGCGTGCGGCCTGCGCGGCGAAGCGCTCGGCCGGCATCAGGAAGGGCATCGGATAGGCGTTCTTTTGCGTCATCGGGGTGTCGATGTAGCCGGGCGCGATGGTGACCACGCGGATGCCGTACGGCTTGAGTTCGAGCCGCAGCGATTCGCAGTAGCTGAGCACCGCCGCCTTCGACGCGCTGTAGGCGCCGGCGCCGGGCAGGCCGCGGATCCCGGCCACGCTGCCGATGCCGACCAGCCGGCGCGGCCCCTGCTGCGTTTTCATCGCGCCGATGAAGGGCGCGAAGGTGGCGACCGTGGCGCTGACGTTGGTGGCGAGGATGGCGTCGAACACCGGCAGGTCTTCGGCGTATTCGGTCAGGGTGCCGTGCGAGACGCCGGCGTTGGCGATCACGACGTCGGCCCCGCCCACGGCCGCGATGAAGTCGGCCGCCGCCGCGGCCAATGCCGCGCGGTCGGTCACGTCGACCGCGTAGGTTTTATGCAGGCCGGGATTCGGCAGGCTGGCGGCCAGTTCGGCCAGCTTGTCGCCGCGGCGCGCCAGCAGGCCCAGGGTGGCGCCCTGCGCCGCATACTCGCGCGCCAACGCGGCCCCGAGGCCGCTGGAGGCGCCCGTGATGAACACGCGGGTCATTGCGCGCGCGGCCGCTGGCTCATTTTTTTTCGGCCTTCGATTTCGCGACCAGGTAGTCCATCACCTGCAGCGCCCCCTGCTGCAGCTGCGGCTCGGTCGCGTTGGCGGGCATGCCTTCGCCGACATGCGAGGGCGAGGTCAGGAAGCGCCCGTCGATCGCGATCATCGGCCACTGGTCGATCCGGTAGGCCTCCATCATCGCGTCGGCGCGGCGCAGCTTGGCCTGCACCCCGAACGAGCGGTAGATGTCGATGAACTTGGTGCGGTCGATGCCGGCCTTTTCGGCCCAGTCGAACACCTGCTCGTCGCGGTTCAGGCGCAGGTGGTCGACGTGCATCGCGGCGAATACCTTGTCGTGGTACTGCTCGACCAGTCCCATCGCCTCGAGCGTGTAGAACAGGCGCTGTTGCGGCGCGACGTTGGCGTCGCGCGGCACGTGCACGCGCTTGAAGACGATGCTGTCGCCCTGTTTCTTGACCCAGGCCGAGAGCAGCGGCTCGAAGGCATTGCAGTGCGGGCAGTAGTAGGCGAAGAACTCGGTGACTTCGATCTTCTTGCCGGCGTCGGTGTTCTGCGCCACCGGCAGCGTCAGGTATTCGACGCCTTCCTTCGGCTCGGTGGTGGAGGCCAGCGCGTTGACGGCAAAGGCGCACAGGGCGGCGGCGCACAGCAGGTTCAGGATGGTTCGCATGAAGGATTCCACTTATTTTTGGTTGCGCACGATAGCGACGTCGACGCCGCTGTCGAGCAGTTTGGAGCGCGCCTTGTTCATCGCCTCGACCTGGACGTAGGGACCGACGCGGACCCGGTGCAGCACGCCGTTGTCGTTGCTGCGGTCGCTGATCGCCGCTTCGAAGCCGAGCAGGGCCAGCTTGGCGCGCGCGTTCTCGGCGTCGCTCATTTCGCGGAAGGCGCCGGCCTGCAGGTAGTAGACCACCTTGTCGTCGCCGGCCGCGGCCGGCGCGGTGGCGGCGGCCGGTGCTGCGGCGACCGCGGCGGCCGGCTTGGCCGCGTCGGCCGCCTTGTCGGTGGCCTTGTCGGCGGCGGCGATGCGCGCTTCGGCCTTGACGTCGGCCGGGTCCTTCAGGCCCGCGATCACCGCGCCCAGCGGGTCGGCTTCCTGCGCCTTGGCCTTGTCGGTAATCTCCTTGTTGGCTTCGCGCGCCGCATCCTTGTTGCCATACAGCGGTTTGTTCGGATCGGACACCTGGCCGGCGGTCGGCTCGGCCAGTTTGCCCAGCTTGCCCGACTTGTCGGTGAACGGCGTCGAGCCTTTGGTGATCGC
>DASRXO010000893.1:0-3713 GCA_035654095.1 Telluria sp. | reverse complement strand
CCCGGCGCCAGCCCGGAGACCATGGCCACCAGCGTCGCCACGCCGCTCGAGCGGCGGCTCGGCGTGATCGCCGGCGTCAACGAGATGACCTCGTCGAGCGGCAGCGGCTCGGCCCGGATCAGCCTCCAGTTCGACCTCAATCGCAAGATCGACTCGGCCGCGCGCGAAGTGCAGGCCGCGATCAACGCCTCGCGCGTCGACCTGCCGTCCACCCTGCGCAGCAACCCGACCTACCGCAAGGCCAATCCCTCGGACGCGCCGGTGATGATCCTCGCGCTGACCTCCAACACCCGCACGCCGGGGCAGATTTTCGAAGCCGTGTCCAACCTGGTGCAGCAAAAGCTCGCGCAGGTGCAGGGCGTGGGCGACGTCGAGATCGGCGGCAGCTCGCTGCCGGCGGTGCGGGTCGACCTGCTGCCGTATGCGCTCAACAGCTACGGCGTGTCGACCGAAGACGTACGCGCCGCGATCCAGGCCACCAACGCGAACCGGCCGAAAGGCGCGATCGAAGGCAACGGCAAGCGCTTGCAGATTTATTCGCAGCCGGCCGGCGCCAGCGGCGGGCGCAGCGCGGCCGACTACCGCGGCCTGGTGGTGGCCTGGCGCAACGGCAGCGCGATCCGGCTCGACGACGTGGCCGCGGTCACCGACGGCGTCGAGAGCATCAACACGCTCGGCCTGTTCAACGGTGCCCCGGCGGTGATCGTGCTGCTCACCCGCCAGCCGGGGGCCAACGTGATCGAAACGGTGGACAGCGTGCGCGCCTTGCTGCCGATACTGCAGGCGCAGCTGCCGGGCGATATCAAGCTGCAGGTGGCGTCCGACAGCACCAACTCGATCCGCGCCTCGCTGCACGAAATCGAAATCACCTTGATGATCTCGATCCTGCTGGTGGTGCTGGTGGTCAGCGTGTTCCTGCGCAGCGTGCGCGCCACCATCGTGCCGGCGGTGGCCACCGTGGTGTCCTTGCTGGGCACCTTCGGCGTCATGTATCTGCTCGGCTTCAGCCTGAACAACCTGAGTCTGATGGCGCTGACCGTGGCCACCGGCTTCGTGGTCGACGACGCCATCGTGGTGCTGGAAAATACCAGCCGCCATATCGAACAGGGCATGGACCGCATGCAGGCCGCGCTGCTGGGCGCGCGCGAAGTCGGCTTCACGGTGCTGTCGATCAGCCTGTCGCTGGTGGCGGTGTTCATCCCGCTGCTGTTCATGGGCGGGCAGGTGGGGCGGCTGTTCCGCGAGTTCGCCGTGACGCTGTCGGTGGCGGTGCTGATCTCGCTGGTGATCTCGCTGACCACCACGCCGATGATGTGCGCCTGGCTGCTCAAGCCCGGCGTCACGCCCGAACGGCAGCCCGGCAAGCTGGCGCAATGGGCCGAACGCGGCTTCGCGCGCGTGATGACGGCGTATGAACATTCGCTCGACTGGGCGCTCGGCAGCGCCGCGCTGGTGATGCTGATCCTGGCGTTCGTGGTCGGCCTCAACGTCTACCTGTTCAGCGCCGCGCCGAAAGGCTTCTTCCCGCAGCAGGACACGGGCCAGATCAACGGCGGCCTGCGCGCCGACCAGAGCATCTCGTTCCAGGCCATGCAGCAGAAGCTGCGCCAGCTGGTGAACATCATCAAGAGCGACCCGGCGGTGGCGACCGTGGTCGGATTCACCGGCGGCGGGCGCGCGGGCGGCGGCTTCATGTTCATCAACCTCAAGCCGGTGTCGCAGCGCAGCGACGGCGGGCAGGCCGTGATCGCGCGGCTGCGGCCGCAGCTGGCCAAGGTGACCGGCGTGTCGCTGTTCCTGAACACGGTGCAGGACGTGCGGATGGGCGGGCGCTCCGCCAACTCGACCTACCAGTACACGCTCAAGAGCGACAACCGGGCCGACCTCAAACTCTGGGCCGGCAAGCTGGCCGACGCGATGAAGCGCCAGCCGGCGCTGATCGACGTCGACACCGACCAGGCCGAGAACGGCGTCGAGACCTTCGTCAGCATCGACAAGGACAGCGCCGCGCGCTTCGGCATCACCACGCGCGACGTCGACAATGCGCTGTACAACGGCTTTGGCCAGCGCCAGGTCGCCACCATCTACGACGAACTGAATCAGTATCACGTGATCATGGGCGTGGCGCAGCAGTACGCGCGCAGTCCGGAAGACCTGCGCGACGTGTACGTGCCGTCCAAGGGCAGCTCCACCTCGACCGCGGCGGCGGCGCCGCAGACGACCAGCATCGGCAACACCGGCGGCACCGGCGGCAACGGCGACACCAGCACCAGCAGCGGCACGACCGGCACGACCGGCACGACCGGCACCACGACCGCCGGCACCGGCACGACCAGCACCAGCAGCGGCGTGCCTGCTGCGCCCACCAACACCACGGCGGCGCGCGACCCGTCCAGCGGACAGGCCCTGAGCGTCGCGGCCACCACCATGGTGCCGTTGAAGGCGATCGCCACGTTCGCCGAGAATTCGACGGCGACCGCGGTGAACCACCAGGATGGCGAACTGGCGACCACGGTCGCGTTCAACCTGGTGGACGGCTACAGCCTGCAGGACGGGCAAGTCGCGGTGCGCCAGGCCGAAGCCGACATCGGCATGCCGAACAACGTGCGCGGCAGCTTCCAGGGCACGGCGCGCGCGGCGCAGGAATCGAACCAGCAGCAGCCCTTGCTGATTCTGGCGGCGATCGTGGTGATCTACATCGTGCTCGGGATCTTGTACGAAAGCCTGGTGCACCCGATCACGGTGCTGTCGACGCTGCCATCGGCCGGCGTGGGCGCGGTGCTGGCGCTGCTGATGTTCAAGATGGAGTTCTCGATCATCGCGCTGATCGGCGTGTTCCTGTTGATCGGCATCGTCAAGAAGAATGCGATCCTGATCATCGACTTCGCGCTGGAGGCCGAGCGTTCGCGCGGCCTGAACGCGCTGCAAGCGGTGCGCGAGGCCTGCCTGCTGCGCTTCCGGCCGATCCTGATGACCACCATGGCCGCCGCGCTGGGCGCCTTGCCGCTGGCGATCGGCTTCGGCGAAGGTTCCGAGTTGCGGCGGCCGCTAGGCATCGCCATCATCGGCGGGCTGATCGCGAGCCAGTTGCTGACCCTGTTGACGACGCCGGTCGTCTACATCCTGCTCGACAAGCTGCGCCGGCGCAGTCCGGCCGAGCGCGAATTGAGCCGTCTGTCCGGCGACCAAGCGTCGCCCACCCCACCATGAGTGCACCTATGCGTCCGATCCGACATCCCCGCCTTTCCCTGCTTGCGCTTGCGGCCTGCCTGCTTGGCGGCTGCGCGGTGAGCCCCGCCTACCATCGTCCGAGCACGCCCGAGCCGGCCGCGTTCAAGGAAGCCGATGGCTGGGTGCCGGCGGCGCCGGCCGACGCGCTCGAACGCGGTCCGTGGTGGACCCTGTTCGGCGACCCGACCCTGAACCAGCTGGCCGACAGCGTCGAAGTGTCGAACCAGAACGTGGCGGCGGCGGTGGCCGCGTATGCGCAGGCACGGGCGCTGGTGAGCGAGCAGCGCGCGGCGCTGTTCCCGGTGGTGGCGCTCAATACCAGCGCCGACCGCTCGGGCGGGGGCGGCGCCGGCGGCGTCGGCAACCAGTACCGGCTGAACATCGGCGGCAGCTGGGAGCCGGACGTGTGGGGCAAGCTGCGGGCCGGCGTGAGCGGCGCGGCGGCGAGTGCGCAGGCCAGCGCGGCCGATCTCGCGGCGGCG
>DASRXO010000892.1:0-4519 GCA_035654095.1 Telluria sp. | reverse complement strand
GAAGGGCTTGGCCATGTAATCGTCGGCGCCGAGGTCGAGGCCGTTGACGCGCTGCTCGATCGAATCGGCCGCGGTCAGGATCAGCACCGGCAACCGCGAGGCGCGCGCGCGCAGGCGGCGCAGCACTTCGAGGCCGGACATCTTGGGCAGGCCGAGGTCGAGGATCAGCAGGTCGAATTCCTGGGTCGACAGGGCGGTGTCGGCCTCCTGGCCGTTTTTCACGTAATCGATGGCATAGCCGGACTGGCGCAGCGAGCGCGTCAGGCCGTCGGCCAGCACGCTGTCATCTTCGGCAAGTAAAATACGCATGGCGGCACCGGGTGAGACCATTAGACATCGGATGGTCTATTGTGTTTCATTTGCCCCAACATTGCGAGCTTTTGTCAAAAGCCTTCAAACAGCGCTTGCAAAGACTACTGTTTTTTTATACAGTGTCGTCTGCGGTGTCCCCACCCGGCCCTTTTCCCGATGAAAGAAGATTATGGACGACAAAAAAAACGTAATGAACGCAGCTGAGAAGGGCAAGGCACTGGCGGCCGCCCTGGCGCAGATTGAAAAGCAGTTCGGCAAGGGTTCGGTCATGCGCATGGACGGCAATACCCCGGTTGAAGAAGTGCAGGTCGTCTCGACCGGCTCGCTCGGCCTCGACATTGCGCTCGGCGTCGGCGGCCTGCCGCGCGGTCGCGTGGTCGAGATCTACGGTCCCGAATCCTCTGGCAAGACCACGCTCACGCTGCAGACCATCGCCGAAATGCAAAAGCTGGGCGGCACCTGCGCCTTCATCGACGCCGAGCACGCGCTCGACGTCGGCTACGCCCAAAAGCTGGGCATCAACCTGTCCGAACTGCTCATTTCGCAGCCCGACACCGGCGAGCAGGCGCTCGAAATCTGCGACGCGCTGGTGCGCTCGGGCAGCGTCGACCTGATCGTGATCGACTCGGTGGCCGCGCTCACGCCGCGCGCCGAGATCGAAGGCGACATGGGCGATTCGCTGCCTGGCTTGCAGGCCCGTTTGATGTCGCAGGCGCTGCGCAAGCTGACCGGCACCATCAACCGCACCAACACCCTGGTCATCTTCATCAACCAGATCCGCATGAAGATCGGGGTCATGTTCGGCAGCCCGGAGACCACCACCGGCGGCAACGCGCTCAAGTTCTACGCTTCGGTGCGCCTCGACATCCGCCGCACCGGCTCGATCAAGTCGGGCGACGAAGTGATCGGCAACGAAACCAAGGTCAAGGTCGTCAAGAACAAGATCGCGCCGCCGTTCAAGGAAGCCCACTTCGACATCCTGTATGGCGAAGGCACCTCGCGCGAGGGCGAGATCCTCGACCTGGGCTCGGACAACAAGGTGGTCGAGAAGTCGGGTTCGTGGTACAGCTACAACGGCGAGCGTATCGGCCAGGGCAAGGACAATGCGCGCATCTTCCTCAAGGAGCGCCCGGCATTGGCGCGCGAGATCGAGAACAAGGTCCGCGCGGCGCTCGGCGTGCGCGAACTGCCGCCGCCGGTTGGGGAAGAGCCGACCGCCAAGGTCGCCAAGCTGAAGGCCGTGTCGGAGTAAATCCGTCGTGGCTGCGCCCCAACTGAGCCTGAAAGGCCGTGCCCTGCGCTTCCTGTCGATGCGCGAGCACAGCCGGCTCGAACTGGGCCGCAAGCTGGCGCGTTATGCGGAGGAGGGCGACGACATCGACGCCCTGCTCGATTTCCTCGAGAAGAACGACTGGCTGTCGCAGGAGCGCTTCTCGGAGTCGCTGATCCACCGGCGCTCGGCGCGCTTCGGCACCAGCCGCATCGTGGCCGAGCTGCAAAGCCACGGCGTGGCCGGCGAGGCCTTGCAGGCGCTGAAGTCCGGGCTGGCCGAGAACGAAACGGCGCATGCCTGCGAGGTATGGCGCCGCAAGTTCGGCGAGGTCGCGGCCGACCAAACCGAGCGCAGCAAGCAAGTGCGGTTCCTGATGCAGCGTGGCTTTTCGCAGCGCGCGATCCGCGCCGCCATCAAAGGCGCCGACGAAGATCTGTAGGGCGGAAAACGGGGCCGCCGCCGAGGCTGTCTTCCGCCGTGATGCATGCACATAAGGGCGCGCATCCCCTCACCCGGCGGAAGGCAGCCTCGGCGGCGGCCCCGTTTTCCTCCCTACGTTGCAATAAATACTCATCCCATATCCTCAACCCCGCGCATGTGATAGACTTTTGGGGTTTTAGCAGCGCCGCATGAGCGGTAGTTGCCGTAGAAGCTGCGGCGACGTGCAATCAGCACACGGCTGCCTACTATTTATCGCCGCATTTCCGGCATTGGTCTTTATGCCCCTGTCTCATCCAGTCCCGCGCGCGTTACGGCACACTCGCGCCATCCAGGTCGAAGCGTATGCGCGCGACGATGGCCTATGGGACCTCGATGCGCGCATCACCGACGTCAAGCAGGGCGATACCACGCTCGCTTCCGGCCTGCGCCCTGGCGGCACGCCGGTCCACGACCTCAGGCTGCGTATCACGATCAACCACGAGCTGACCATCGTCGATGCCGAAGCCGCATCCGATGCGGTTCCCTATCCCGGCTTTTGCGACACCATCGCCCCCGCTTACAAGAGCCTGGTGGGCTTGTCGCTGCTGCACCATTTTCGCCTTAAATTGAAAGACCGCCTGTCCGGCGTGCTCGGCTGCACCCACCTGACCGAGCTGGCCCAGATCCTGCCGACCGCGGCGATCCAGGCCTACGCCAGCGACGTGATCCAAACCCGCGACGGCCTCGACGACGACCAGTCGCCGACCCGTCCGTTCCAGATCGACAAATGCCACGCCCTGCGCGCAGACGGCCCGGCCGTTGCCATCTACTACCCGCGCTGGGTTGCAAAAGCAGTTTCGAGTTAGCCAATGTTTTTTCCCGCATTTAAACCATATTTCGCTAAAACAGCAAGATAAGAAGGGACACCAGCATGAAGATCCATGAGTATCAGGGTAAAGAGATCCTCCGGCAGTACGGAGTGACGGTACCGCGCGGTATTCCGTGCATGACGGTTGAAGAGGCCGTGAAAGCGGCCGAGACCCTGGGCGGGCCGGTGTGGGTGGTCAAGGCGCAAATCCACGCGGGCGGCCGCGGCAAGGGCGGCGGCGTGAAAGTGGCCAAGTCGCTCGAGCAGGTCAAGGAATACGCGACCCAGATCATGGGCATGCAGCTGGTCACCCATCAGACCAGCCCGGAAGGCCAAAAAGTGCGCCGCCTGCTGGTCGAAGAAGGCGCCGACATCAAGAAGGAACTGTACGTGTCGATGGTCACCGACCGCGTCAGCCAGCGCGTGGTCCTGATGGCCTCGTCGGAAGGCGGCATGGACATCGAAGAAGTCGCCGCGTCCCATCCCGAAAAAATCCACAAGGTCGCGATCGACCCGGCGGTCGGCCTGACCGACGCCGAAGCGGACGACATCTCGGCCAAGATCGGCATTCCGCCGGCCTCGATCGCCGATGCGCGCGTCCAGCTCAAGGGCCTCTACAAAGCCTACTGGGAAACCGATTCCTCGCTGGCCGAAATTAACCCGCTGATCCTGACCGGCTCGGGCAAGGTCATCGCGCTCGACGCCAAGTTCAATTTCGATGCGAACGCGCTGTTCCGCCATCCTGAAATCGTGGCCTTCCGCGACCTGGACGAAGAAGATCCGGCCGAAATCGAAGCGTCGAAATTCGACCTCGCCTACATTTCGCTCGACGGCAATATCGGCTGCCTGGTGAACGGCGCCGGCCTGGCGATGGCGACCATGGACACCATCAAGCTGTTCGGCGGCGAGCCTGCCAACTTCCTCGACGTGGGCGGCGGCGCAACGGCCGAAAAGGTCACCGAAGCGTTCAAGATCATGTTGAAGAATCCCGGCCTGAAAGCCATCCTGGTCAATATTTTCGGCGGCATCATGCGCTGCGACGTGATCGCCGAAGGCGTGATCACCGCGTCGAAGGCGGTGTCGCTGCAAGTGCCGCTGGTGGTCCGCATGAAGGGCACCAACGAAGACCTGGGCAAGAAGATGCTGGCCGACTCCGGCCTGCCGATCATCGCCGCCGATACGATGGAAGATGCAGCCAAGGCGGCCGTCGCCGCTGCTGCCGGTCACGCCTAATCCGAAGGAATAAACATGTCGATCCTGATCAATAAAGATACCAAAGTCGTTACCCAGGGGATTACCGGCAAGACCGGGCAGTTCCACACCCGCATGTGCCGCGACTACGCGAACGGCAAGAACTGCTTCGTCGCCGGCGTGAATCCGAAGAAGGCCGGTGAAGATTTCGAAGGCATTCCGATTTTCGCCAACGTCACCGAAGCGAAAAAAGAAACCGGCGCCAACGTGTCGGTGATCTACGTGCCGCCCGCCGGCGCCGCCGCCGCGATCTGGGAAGCCGTCGAAGCCGAACTCGACCTGGCGATCTGCATCACCGAAGGCATCCCCGTGCGCGACATGATGGCGCTGAAGGACCGCATGGCGAAATCCGGCTCCAAGACCCTGCTGCTGGGACCGAACTGCCCGGGCCTGAT
>DASRXO010000891.1:0-7434 GCA_035654095.1 Telluria sp. | reverse complement strand
GGGCTCGCTGGCGGTGGCGGCCGACCGCATCCAGCTGCAGCAGGTGATCATCAACCTGACCCTGAACGGCATGGATGCGATGGGCGCGGACGGCGATGGGCGGCGCGAGATCGAGATCCGTACCCGGGCGCTGGAACAGGGCGAGGCCGAGGTCCAGGTGTCCGATAGCGGCTGCGGGTTTGCCGCCAATCTCGAGCGCGCGTTCGAATCCTTCTTCACCACCAAGCCACAGGGCATGGGCCTGGGCCTGTCGATCAGCGCCGCCATCGTGGCCGGGCACGGCGGGCGGATGTGGGCCGAAAACAATCCGGACGGCGGGGCGACGGTCAGCTTCCGGCTGCCCTTGTACGCCGCGGCGGCCGAGGAAGCGGCATGAGCGACGCGCCGGTGATCCACATCATCGACGACGATGCATCGCTGCGCAGCGCGCTGGCGCGCCTGCTCGGCGCCTCCGGCTACCGGGTGAACCTCTACGAATCGGGCGATGCCTTCCTGGCCAGCGACACGGGCGGCGAGGCCGGCTGCATCCTGCTCGACATGAACCTGCCGGGCCTGACCGGGCTGCAGCTGCAAGAGCACCTGGGGCGCAGCGCCAGCATCCTGCCGATCGTGTTCCTGACCGGGAACGGCGACATCGCGATGAGCGTGAAGGCGATCAAGGCCGGCGCCGAGGACTTCCTGTCCAAGCCGATCGCGCGCGAGGCGCTGCTCGACGCGATCGGCCGGGCGATGGCGCGCTTCGAGGCGGCGCGCGCCAAGCGCGCGCAGGAGGCGGTCCTGCGCCTGCGCTGCGCCTCGTTGACCGCGCGCGAAACCGAGGTATTCCGCATGGTGATCCGCGGTATGCTGAACAAGCAGATCGCCCATGCGCTGGGCAACACCGAGCGCACCGTCAAGGCGCAGCGCCAGGCCGTGATGGAAAAGCTGGGCGCCGAATCGGTCGCCGCCCTGGTGCAGATCGGGATCGCGCTCGGCTACCTGCCCGTATAGCACCAAAGGACAAGTTACACCCGGTACCGAATTCTCTACAGTGTTCCCATTGGCCGTTACCAGCGGGGCATTCATGATCAAGGCAAAACCGGTAGTCGCGATCGTCGAAAACGACGGCGCCATGCTCAAGGCGCTGGAGCGGCTGCTGCGCGCGTCGGGCTATGCCTCGGAGTTGTTTGCGTCGGCCGAACTGTATCTCGAACGCAGCGCGCAACCGGCGGTCGGTTGCCTGATCCTCGATATCGACCTGGGCGGCATCAGCGGCATCGAGCTGCAGCAGCGCCTGGTGTCGGCCGGCGCCGCCCCGCCCATCATCTTCGTGACCAGCCAGGTCGATACCGACTACCGCGCCAAGGCGCTGGCCCTCGGCTGCCTGGCCTACCTGCGCAAGCCGTTCGCGTCGCATGAGCTGCTGCAGGCGCTGGGCCGGGTGCCCGATATCGGCCCGGACGCCTAGAACGGCAGGTCGCCCGCGTTCTTCTTCCACAGCGCCTTGAACTCGCCGCTCTTGATCATGGCCGCGAGCGCCGCGTTGAACCGGGGGAGCAGGCGCGCCGCCTCCGTGCCTTGGGCCGCGACCAGGTGTTTGCTCGGCGCGACCGCGCCGGCGATCGGCACGTGCAGCAGGTCGGGGTCGTTCATGAAGCTGTCCTTGCCCAGCAGCTGGGTGGTCATCACTTCCAGCTCTTCGGGAAAATAATCGCAGCGCCCGGCCTTCAACTTCATGACCATCGCCTTGTAGGTGCTGGTGCCCTTGTCGAGATCGTGCTCTTTCAGGCCGTAGTGGGCGTAGCTCCAGCCGTGCCGCCCGCAGCCGTGATAGTGGGCCAGGTCCTGGACGCTGCGCACCACGATCGGATGGCTGGCGCTGAAAAATATCTGCGGCGTCAAGATCTTGTACGGGGTGGAGTAGGCGAACTGCTTGGCGCGTTCGGGGTCGCGATACACGCCGATGGCGAAATCGATCTGGTGGTTGGCCACCATCTCCATACAGCGGATCAAGGGCAGGTCGCCGCGCAAGCGCACTTCCAGTCCCATGCTGGCGAAGGCCTGGCGGACGACGTCGGGCGTAAAACCGGCCAGCTCGCCGGTGTCGCGGCCGGCCGCGTCCTTGACCGCGTACAGCCAGGGCGGTCCGTTGCTCGGTTCGGCGCACGCGCTCACCGAAGCCGCCCGCCCCAATTGTGGCAGCAGCGCGAGCAGCAGCCAGATTAAGTTCCATATCGCCCTGCGCATCTCGCTCCTTGGGTTGACCGACGCACATGTTTACACGCGAAGTCTACCGCATTTACAGGAGGCAAAAAGCAAAAAGCGTAACGCGCTTGCACAAGTTCGCGTGAGCACGGCGATCCCCGGTATCCCGCAAGCCATCCGGATCAAAACCGACCGGACTCGCGCTCAAAAAGTCTCCGGCAAATTCAAGCGGATCAATATGTTATCGTCAACAATCAAACTGTTGCTGGAAGGGTTCCAAGCTGACTGCTTGGTGCGCATCGTGGCGCGCTCGCTACTGCCTCTGCGTTCGATAACGTACAGACTGCGGCGTATTTAGCCGGCTACTGTTCTTTCAGGCATGGATTTCATTTCGGCCAGAATGCCGGGGGCGCCATGGATCCGACAAAAAAAACAGGAGAACCACGATGCGCTATAAATTGATTGTGCTTTGCATGCTGCTCGGTTCGGGGAGTCCGGCCATCGCGCAGATCGGTTTTGGCGCGCCCGGAATCAGCATCGGGATCAACTTGTCGTCGTACCCGCAAATGGTCAGGGTGCCTGGCTACCCGGTCTACTACGCCTCCGGCGTGAATTCCAATTTCTTTTTCTACGACGGCATGTACTGGGTCTACCAGGATGACAACTGGTATGCCAGCAGCTGGTATAACGGGCCGTGGCAACTGGTGTCGCCCGATTTCGTGCCGCTGTACGTGTTGCGTGTGCCGGTGCGCTACTACCGCTCCCCTCCGCGCTACTTCCTTGGCTGGAGCCGGGAAGCCCCGCCACGCTGGAACGACCATTGGGGCAACCAATGGGCGCAGCGCCGCAGCGGTTGGGACCAGTGGAATCGCAAAGCGGCGCCCGCTCCAGCGCCACTGCCACGCTACCAGCGCCAGTATTCCGGACGCAACTATCCGCTTGCCGCGCAACAGCGCCAGCTAGAAAGCAAGAACTACCGCTACCAGCCACGCGACCAATTTGTCCAGCAGCACGTCCGGGAGCAGCAAAGAGCAACGCCGGGACAGGGCGGCGGGCCGCAAGGTAGAAACCCCGGACGGGACAACAGGGAGCAATCGGCATCGCCTTCGCCGCGCCAGTCCGCTCCGGCTAACACAGACCAGCGGCCACAGCAGCAGCCAAGGCCACAGGCGCAGCCAAGGGAGCAGCCAAGGCCGCAGCCACAGGCGCAGCCAAGGCAGCAGCCACAGGAGCAGCCAAATCCACAGGCGCAGCAGCGGCCTGCCCCACGTGAACAGGGTGGTCGCGGACAAGAGAATCGGAGTCAAGGGCCGGACAAGGCCCGCGAGGGCGGCGGCGATCGTGGTCCTCAGCGCGACAAGGACAACAACTAATACGCAGATCATGCAGGCCCGCCCGCCGCCCCCCACCCCACGGGGGGCGCGCTGGTCCTCGGCCCCGGGGTGTGTAATTCATCGGTCACTCCTTCAAATTTTTCGCGGTTCGAAAAATAGAACGTTTTTGGCGCACCTCATTGGCGGGAATCGGTCACCCCAGCGACAGTCGCGTTGGGCCTTTCGGTTGACCAGCGTCTGCTGAGCGCGTTCAAATTGCCTCTGCAATCCGAAACGTGTTCGTTTGCTCGCCGAATTGACTCTGTCCGATTGACCCATCTTTCCACTGCCTGGCGAACGCCGCGACACGGTCGTATGATCCCTCGTAGCCCAGCTCTTTCAGGTCCTCGTGGATCTGCTTCAAATTCATCCATCGCACTTCACTCCTGTCAGACCATCATCGGACACTACATCCAGGTCTTGGAGGCGGGACGCGCGGAACGAATTGGCCAATGTGTAAAAACGAAATAATGATCACGCTGGAACGAAAGCCGAACAGTACCAGCAACCATGGTTGACGTTGCCGCCATTCCCCGCTGTTGTGACGCCAAGCGTCCCACAGCGCAACCAAGACGATCGCGGTGTTCATGGATCCGCAGGCAATATTGATGCCTTGTTGCGCAGGGAGATAATGGCTGTAGGACCATACGGCGCCAGCGCAAGCCGTCGTGCGCTCGCATACTCGATTTGGTAAAGGATCGAAAAGACGGTCAAGCTGGGCATGAGTGGCCACGTTTGCACAAAATTATTTACACCCTTTGTGACTATTCGAGAGTTTTTTCTCTGCTAAAGCGAACATACTTGCACTCTTGCCTGCAGGTTATTCTTCAAGGTGCCCCAAATGATGCTAAGCAACGTATCGGAACGCCCCGTTGGCTTGCCATCCCCCAGACTACCACCAAGACTGCCAATTATGTTTTTGGCAATATTTTTTGTCGTTCTGGTATGCATCTCCCTGATTGGAGTTCAGGTTTGGCTCACGGTGCGTGCCCGGACCGTTCAATTGAACGAATCAGCAACTGCTTCCGCGAACCTCGCGGAAGCAGTTGCACAGCATGCCTATGACACGATCAAAGAAGCCGACACGGTTCTTGTCGGGCTGGTGGAGCGGCTTGAAAACGATGGGCAGTCGGAGCTTGAACTTAGCCGCATCCATGACTTACTCGTGCATCGCGTCTCTGAGTTGCCTCAGCTCCATGGTGTTTTTGTCTATGGAGAGGATGGACGTTGGCTCGTCAATGCTCAACCAGTATTGCTTACTAATCAAAATAACTCGGATCGGGAATATTTCATCTACCACCAGAAACACACAGACCGGGGCGTGCATATCGGTCCGCCAGTGCGCAGCAAATCAACCGGGGACTGGATTGTCACCGTATCGCGCCGGCTCAATCAGCCAGACGGCACTTTTGGTGGCGTTGTGTTGGCGACGATTAATATGGATTACTTCAACAAGTTCTTTCAGCGCTTCAAAATAGGACAGGATGGCGCAATTCTCTTGGCGCTGGATAACGGCATCATGCTTGTCCGTCGGCCATTTAACGAAAAATCATTAGGACGGGATATTTCGAAATTGCCTCTTTTCCATGATTACTTGCCGAAGGCCCCAGTCGATACAGTAATGTTTACGTCAGCTCAAGACGGTGTGACACGGATCAACAGCTACCGGCGTTTGGAGCAATACCCTCTGGTTGTTTCCGCCGCTCTGTCCAAAGACGAGGTTCTTGCGCAATGGCGTGCCGACGCCTATCTCCACAGTGGAGGAGTCATCATACTTGCGCTGGCAATGGGACTACTGGGTTTCCGGCTCGTGAGCCAGATCAAATTGAGGATACTGGCGGAAGCGGAACTGGTTCGAGCCCGCAATTCGCTGGAGATACTCAATCAAACTCTGGAAAGGTTGGCAATGCAGGATGGACTGACCGGGTTGGCAAATCGGCGGCAATTTGACGCGTCACTGAAGAATGAATTTAGTAGGGCAATGCGCAATGCCAGTGCGTTGGCGCTCATTATGATCGACGTCGATTGCTTCAAGCAGTACAACGACATTTATGGTCATGCCGCCGGCGATGAGTGCCTGAAGGCGATTGGGAAAGTAGTCGCTGACGGCAAGCATCGGCCGGGAGATGTCGCTGCTCGTTATGGTGGCGAAGAGCTGGTCGTGCTATTGCCGGGGACGGATGTGGCGGGAGCGATAGTCGTCGCAGAAAATATTCGAACAGCAATCGAAGACCTGGAACTGAAACATGCCGGCAACATTACTGGTTATGTTACGGTCAGCGCCGGTGTTGAAGCATTCGCGCCAGTGAGGTATGAGACCGAACCCGTTGATCTAATTAAAGCTGCCGATCAGGCCCTTTACCAGGCAAAATCTCTTGGACGCAATCGCGTTTATTCGAAAATAATCGATTTGGAGTTTAATAAAAAATCCAGTTTGGATGTGGTGAGGTAAACGCATCGAACGACGTCCGGCTGAGGGGCCCCTCGACAATTAGGCGCTAACGTTTATCAAGTCATTGGGCCACCAGGCTGAGCTGTATCATCGCCACAGGCATTGCGGGGCAATCCGATTTCCGCCCTGATGGCCGGGCGAGCCTTCTACAGCTCGTCGACAGGGGGATGACTGGAATACCCGAAAAAAAACCCTCAAACCGAGGGAGGTCAATGGACGTTCCGGTACCTTCCAAAACAAAAAACCCGCGGTTCTCATAGGGAGAATGGCGGGTTTCGGTACTTCGCAGTACGTCTTGAGTCTAGGAAATGGTGGTGATAGGTGGACTTGAACCACCGACCCCAGCATTATGAATGCTGTGCTCTAACCAACTGAGCTATATCACCTGACAGCCGAGCATTATCCCGGGTTTGCGTTTTTCTGTCAAGCGCATGCACGGCGCGGCGCAAAAATTTCGGCGCCGTGGCGAGAACGCTATTTTTGCGGCGCATCCAGCCGGGCCAGCATCTCGGCCGCCGGATCCGGGCTCAGGCAATCGATAATCACCCGCTCCGGCATCGAACGCAGCCAGGTCAGCTGCCGCTTGGCCAGCTGGCGCGTGGCAATGATGCCGGTCTCGCGCAGCGCGGCGCGGTCGATGCTGCCGTCGAGGTAGTCCCAGGCCTGACGATAGCCCACGCAGCGCATCGACGGCAGGCCGGGATGCAGGTCGCCGCGCGCGCGCAGGCCGGCCACTTCGGCCACCAGCCCGGCATCGTCGCTCGCGCCCAGCATCTGGTCGAAGCGCGCCGCGATCCGCGCATGCAGCACGCCGCGGTCGGATGGCTCCAGCGCGAACGACAGCAGTTCGAACGGCAGCTCGGTTGGTGCACGCTTCGACAGCAGCGCCGACATCGGCTTGCCGCTCAATTGGATGATCTCGAGCGCGCGGTTGATGCGCTGGGCGTCGTTCGGTGCCAGCCGCGCGGCGGTCTCGGGGTCGAGCGCGCGCAGTTTCTCGTGCATGGCCGGCCAGCCGACGCGCGCGGCCTGCGCTTCGATATCGGCGCGCAGCGCGGCATCTGCCGTGGGCAGCTCATCGAGGCCGCCGGTCAGGCCCTTGAAGTACATCATGGTGCCGCCCACCAGCAGCGGCAGCTTGCCGCGCGCGCCGATCTCGGCCACCAGCCGCAGCGTATCGTCGCGGAATTGGGCCACCGAATACGCCTCGGTCGGCTCGATGATGTCGATCAGGTGATGCGGCACGCTGGCCAGTTCGGCGGCGCTCGGCTTGGCGGTGCCGATGTCCATGCCGCGGTAGACCAGGGCCGAGTCGACGCTGACGATCTCCACCGGCCGGGCCAAGCCCTGCGCCAGCGCCATCGCCGCGGCGCTCTTGCCGCAGGCGGTGGGGCCGGCCAGGCCGATCCAGGTGGGGGTCGAGGT
>DASRXO010000890.1:0-2310 GCA_035654095.1 Telluria sp. | reverse complement strand
AGAAATCTTCCGCTTCGAGCAGACCGGGGTCGACGCCGACAGCAAGGTGCTGGGCCATTTCAGCGCCAGCGGGGTGCGCCCGCGCTTCGCCGAGCGCCTGCGCCTGTTTGGCGCGGCGGTGCCGGACGCCGCCTTCGATCCCGTGCGGGTCTACGAATAAGCCGGCCGGAGCGCGCGATGGATATGATTTTCTATGCCTTTGCGGTGCTGCTGTTCGCCGCCATCATCCTGCTGGTGGAGGGCGCCTTCCTGTGGTGGAACGGCACCCACGGCGGCGAAGCCCAGCGCATCGCGCGCCGTCTGCGCCTGATGTCGGGCGTCGCCCACGGCGCCGGCGAGCGCGTTTCCATCCTCAAGCAGCGTCACTTCAGCAAGGGCGAGCGGCTGGACGCGCTGCTGCACCGGCTGCGCCCGGCCCATGCGATCGACAGGCTGCTGCTGCAGGCCGGCGTCAAGTGGACCGTGTCGCAGTTCGCCGGCTGCTCGCTCGGCCTGGGCGCGCTGGGCCTGATGCTGGCCGAGCCGTGGCCGATGCCGCCGCCGGCGCGCGCCGTGATCGTGGCGATGTGGTTCGCGATTCCCTACGTGCTGGCGCGGCGCGCGCGCACCGCGCGCCTCACCAAGATCGAGGAACAGCTGCCCGAGGCGGCCGACTTCCTGGCCCGCGCGCTGCGCGCCGGCCATTCCTTCACCAACGTGCTGCAGATGGTCGGCGCCGAGCTGCCCGATCCGCTGGCGGGCGAATTTCGCGCCGCGCACCAGGAAATCAACTACGGCGTGCCGATGAACGAGGCGCTGCACAACCTGGCCGAGCGGATCCCGCTGACCGATTTGCGCTACCTGGTGATCGCGGTCGTGATCCAGCGCGAATCGGGCGGCAACCTGGCTGAAATCCTCGGCAACATCAGCCACATCATCCGCGAGCGGCTCAAGCTGCTGGCCCAGGTGCGGGTGCTGTCGGCCGAGGGCCGGATGTCGGCCTGGATCCTGAGCCTGCTGCCCTTCGTCGTGATGGCGGTGATGTCGCTCGCCAATATCGCCTACATCAGCATGCTGTGGACCGACCCGACCGGCATCCGCCTGATGTGGTACGGCGCCGGCATGATCCTGTTCGGCGTGTTCTGGCTGCGCCGCCTGATCCACATCCACGTCTAGGAGGCAGCATGAGCGCCGCGCAAGTGCTGTTTCTGCTGATCGTGTTCGCGATCGCCTGCGGACTCGCCGTGTTGGCGATGATCGTGTTCTCGCCCGGCACCATGCGCCAGCGCTTGGCCGGCTTCATGGGCAAGTCCGAGGCCAGCGCGCTGGAGACCGGCGGCTGGGTCGAAAAGGTGGCCAAGGTCGCGCAGCCGTTTTCCAAGTTGTCGCTGCCGGAGGAGGGCTGGGAAAAATCGACCCTGCGCACCCACTTCATGAATGCCGGCTGGCGCAACCCGGCCGCGGCCACCCTGTATTTCGCGGCCAAGACCTTGTTGGCGCTGCTGTCGCCGGCGCTGCTGGCGGCGGCCGTCGCCGGCTCGCTGCCGGGCATACCGGGCCAGCGCGTGCTGCTGATGCTGCTGACCGTTGCCACCGTCGGCTACTACCTGCCGAACATGGTGCTGGCGCGCATCGCCAAACGCCGCCAGCGCGACATCTTCGAGACCATTCCGGATGCGCTCGACCTGCTGACGGTCTGCGTGGAGGCCGGCCTGAGCCTGGAGCGCGCGCTGATCAAGGTCGCGGCCGAGATCCATATCAAGAGCATCGTGCTGGCCCAGGAACTCCAGCTGGTGCTGATGGAGATGCGCGCCGGCTTCACCAAGGAAAAAGCGCTGCGCAATTTCGCGCTGCGCAGCGGCGTGGAAGACGTCGACACCCTGGTCGCGATGCTGATCCAGTCCGAGCGCTTCGGCACCAGCATGGGCGCCTCGCTGCGGGTGCACTCGGACAACCTGCGCCAGAAGCGCCGCCTGATGGCCGAGGAGGCCGCGGCCAAGATCGGCCTCAAACTGATGTTCCCGCTGATCTTCTGCATCTTCCCGACCCTGTTGATGGTCTTGCTGGGGCCGGCCTGCATCCAGATCGCGCGCGCCCTTCCTGCCTTTGCCGGCAACAATTGACGCCCACCGGAGATTGCCATGCGAACCGCCCTGAACCATCTTTCCATCCTGTGCGCCGGCACGCTGCTGCTGGCCTGCGCCGACCTCGGCCAGCGCACCGCCGTGCCGCAGGCCGCGCTGCCCGCCGCGCCGGCGGGCGCCGACCAGGCCTACCAGCAGGCCCGCGCCGAGCACCTGGCAGGCCACGTCGATGCGGCGCGCGCGGCTT
>DASRXO010000889.1:0-2313 GCA_035654095.1 Telluria sp. | reverse complement strand
CTGCTGGCCACCACGATGCTCGGAAACGGCAGCTTCTGCATCGGCATCGGCGCAAACCCCACCGCTTCGGCCGGATAATCCGGTCCCTCCACATCGCTGGGCGCCACCAAAAACGCCCCCTTGATATGCAGCTGCGAGCCTTCCTTCGCCCACTGCGCCACGGTGACGCATCCCAGGCTGTGGGCCACCAGGATCGGCGGCCCCTGGTCGCTGGCGGCGATCGCCGCGTCCAGCTCGGCCACCCACTCGTGGCACACGGGGTTATTCCAATCGCGGTGCGGCACGCGCTGCCATTCGGCGTGCTTGCGCTCCCACAGCGTCTGCCAATGTTGAGGGCCCGAGTTCCATAGCCCCGCCACGGTCATCACATCGCATTCCATCGAATCCCCCCGGTCGGCAAACGTCATGACGATGATTGTACGTCGCAATCCGAATGCGCATCGCGCGGTCTACAGCGCGGTGCGCAGGGCGAACAGCTCAGGGAACAACACCACGTCGAGCATCTTGCGCAGGTAGCTGACGCCGGCCGTGCCGCCGGTGCCGGTCTTGAAGCCGATGATGCGCTCGACCGTCGTCACGTGGCGGAAGCGCCAGAAGCGGAACGCGGTCTCGAGGTCGACCAGCTTCTCGGCCAGTTCGTACAGCGCCCAGTGCTGCGAGGGGTCCTGGTACACGCCCAGCCACGCGGCCTTGACCGACTCGTCGTGCTGGGTCGGCAGGGTCCAGTCGGCGTTCAGCCGCTCCGGCGCGATCGCAAAGCCGCTGCGCGCCAGCAGCATGATCGCCTCGTCGTAGACCGAGGGCGCGTGCAGCTCGCGCTCGAGGATCGCATACGCCTCGGGCGCGGTGTCGTGCACCGTGAGCAGCGCGGCGTTCTTGTTCCCGAGGATGAACTCGAGCTCGCGGTACTGATACGACTGGAAGCCCGAGGAAGCCCCAAGGTAAGGGCGAATCGCGGTGTACTCGGGCGGCGTCATGGTCGCCAACACGTCCCACGCATGCACCAGCTGGTCCATGATGCGCGCTACCCGCGCCAGCATCTTGAAGGCCGGCGCGAGCTCGCCCGCGCGCAGGTTGCTGCGCACCGCCTGCATCTCGTGCAGCATCAGCTTGAGCCATAACTCGCTGGTCTGGTGCTGGATGATGAACAGCATCTCGTTGTGGTTCGGCGAGCGCGGATGCTGGGCGTTCAGGATCTGGTCGAGCCCGAGGTAATCGCCGTAGCTCATCGCCTCGCTGAAGTCCGTGTGCGCGCCATGCCAGGCGGCCGGGTCTTTTTTATCGGTGGACATAGGTCTCTCCTCAGGTGACCGCGCCGCGGCTGGCGGCGATGTCGTAGTCTTCAAGGTCGAGGATCTGGGCCAGGATCTCGACCGCATCCCAGACCTCGGTGTAGCTGGTGTACAGCGGCGTGAAGCCGAAGCGCATGATGGCCGGTTCGCGGTAGTCGCCGATCACGCCGCGCGCGATCAGGGCCTGCATCACGGCGTAGCCTTGCGGATGGGTGAAGCTGACCTGGCTGCCGCGCCGCGCATGCTCGCGCGGCGTGACGAGGCCGAGCGAATGCGCGCCGCAGCGCTGTTCCACCAGCCGGATGAACAGGTCGGTCAACGCCAGCGACTTGGCGCGGATCGCGCGCATGTCGGTCTGGGCGAACACCTCGAGCCCGCATTCGACCAGCGCCAGCGAGACCACCGGCTGGGTGCCGCACAGGGCGCGTCCGATGCCGGCGGCCGGCGCGAATGCGGGCGCCATCGCGAACGGCGCGGCGTGCCCCCACCAGCCCGACAGCGGCTGGCGAAACGCGGCCTGGTGGCGCTCCGGGACCCAGATGAAGGCCGGCGCGCCGGGGCCGCCGTTCAGGTATTTGTAGGTGCAGCCGACCGCCAGGTCGGCGCCCGCCGCGTGCAGGTCGACCGGCAGCGCGCCGGCCGAATGGGCGAGGTCCCACACGATCAGCGCGCCCTGCTGGTGGGCGTGGCCGGTCAGCGCCGCCATGTCGTGCTGGAAGCCGGTACGGTAGTTGACGTGGGTGAGCATCACCAGCGCGCAGTCGGCGTCGATCGCGGCCGGCAGTTCGTCCACCGAGTCGACCAGCCGCACGCGGTAGCCGCGCTCCAGCCAGCGCGTCAAGCCCTCGGCCATGTAGATATCGGTCGGGAAGTTGGAGCGTTCGGTGACGATGACCCGGCGCGCGCTGGCCACGCCCGCGGCCTGCATCTGGAGCGCCGCGGCCAGCGCCTTGAACAGGTTGAGCGAGGTGGTATCGGTGACGACGACTTCGCCCTCGCGCGCGCCGATCAGCGGGGCGAG
>DASRXO010000888.1:0-2129 GCA_035654095.1 Telluria sp. | reverse complement strand
ACGGGCAGCAGCTCGCGCACGTTGGAGATCTTCTTGTCGTGCAGCAGGATGAACGGGTCATCCAGCTCGGCCGACATCGACTGCTGGTTGTTGATGAAGTACGGCGACAGGTAGCCGCGGTCGAACTGCATGCCTTCGACGATGTCGAGTTCGTCGTTCAGGGATTTGCCGTCTTCAACGGTGATGACGCCTTCCTTGCCGACTTTTTCCATCGCCTCGGCGATGCGCTCGCCGATCGAGTAGTCGGAGTTGGCCGAAATCGCGCCGACCTGGGCGATTTCCTTGGTGGTGGTGCAGGGCTTGGCGATCTTGGCCAGCTCTTCGACGGTGGCGGCGACCGCCTTGTCGATGCCGCGCTTGAGGTCCATCGGGTTCATGCCGGCGGCCACGAATTTCATGCCTTCGCGCACGATGGCTTGTGCCAGCACGGTGGCAGTGGTGGTGCCGTCGCCGGCGTTGTCGCTGGTGCGCGAAGCGACTTCCTTGACCATTTGCGCGCCCATGTTCATGAGCTTGTCTTTGAGTTCGATTTCCTTGGCGACCGAGACGCCGTCCTTGGTCACGGTCGGCGAGCCGAACGAACGCTCGAGCACCACGTTGCGGCCTTTCGGGCCGAGGGTGACTTTGACTGCGTTGGCGAGGATATTGACGCCTTCAACCATCTTGGCGCGCGCTGCGTCGCCGAACACTACATCTTTAGCTGCCATGTTGTTTCTCCGTAACTAACTAGTGGAATAGGGGAATTACTTGACCAGGACGGCCATGATGTCTTCTTCGCGCATCACCAGCAGCTCGTCGCCGTCGACCTTGACGGTCTGGCCCGAGTATTTGCCGAACAGTACGCGGTCGCCGACTTTGACTTCCAGCGGGCGGACCTTGCCGTCGTCTTGCACTTTGCCGTTACCGATGGCGAGCACTTCGCCCTGGTCCGGTTTTTCAGCAGCTGCGTCTGGGATGATCAGGCCGGACGCAGTTTTGGTTTCCTGGTCGAGACGCTTGACGATTACGCGATCGTGCAAAGGGCGAAGGTTCATGCAAAACTCCTTTAGATTCAGTGGTTTGACTTAATGCCAGGAGGCCGCCGACGGCGCCCTCCTGGCTGAAAGCTTTGTTAGCACTCTATGCCAACGAGTGCTAATTATAGGGTCGATAAGAGGCTTTTTCAAGGGTGGAGCAAAAGATAAGTTTCAGTTTCTTCTGCGCCCAATCAATACGGCCGGGTAATCCGGTGTTTGATCGCTTGCATGAAAGGTCGACGCCAAGTTGCTGAAACGATTGACGGAAATTCCCTCCCGGTTCTATAGTGACGGATGATTTCTGAATTCGAAGACCTGTCCGACAAAATCGACCGGCTTGCCGCGTTGACCCTGTCCCTCCGCCGCGAGAACGCCGACTTGCGCCAATCCAACGCCCTGCTCGGCGCCGAGAACGAAGCGTTCATGGGACGCCTGTCCGAGGCCCAGCGCCGGGTCGAAGCGCTGCTGGAAAAACTGCCGGACCCCGACGCCGCGCCGCTAGCCCATGAGGAAACCACCGAATGATCCATCTTGACGTCAGCATCATGGGCCAATCCTACCGCCTCGCTTGCAAGGAGGGCGAGGAGCGCACGCTGCAGGAAGCGGTGAGCTACCTCGACGGCAAGATGTGCGCGCTGCGCGACTCGGGCAAGGTCAAGGGCAACGACCGCATCGCGGTGATGGCCGCGCTCAGCGTGGCGGCCGAATTCCTGTCGGTGAAAGCGCCGCAGGGACCGCTGTCCGAGCTGTCGATCATGGAAGTCAAGCAGAAACTGGGCGCGATGCACACGGTGCTGGACAGCGCGCTGACGCCGCAAGAAAATTTGTTCTGACGGCCAAATTCGTTTGACTTGTGGGGACATCGGAGTAAACTTCGTTCCACCCTGCGGTGTTCGCGATTGCCATATATTCCTTGAACCATTTATGTGCACAGGTTGCGGAAATTTGTTCGATGGGAGTGAGCGTCGCTAGTCCGACGAACCCGAAATTGAACTAACTGTGACCGCCTTGAACCTCTTAGGTTCGGGATGCCGGCAAAAACGGCACATGCGGGGCTTTAATTCCTGAGAGCGGTTGCAAGCATTCGGTGCGCAACCGTTTTTTTATGTGCGG
>DASRXO010000887.1:0-2731 GCA_035654095.1 Telluria sp. | reverse complement strand
CTTGGCCGCGATCGCGCTCGGCGCCACCGGCGGTTCGCCGTTCAGGAAGCTCGGGGCCGAGATGCGGCCCACGTGCCACAGCTGCAGGAAGATGCGGCCGCCGGCCTGGTGCACGGCGTCGGTCACTTCGAGCATCAGGCGCGCGCGGTTTTCGATCGGGCCGCCGTAATTGTCGGTGCGCTGGTTGGTGCTGTCTTGCAGGAACTGGTCGAGCAGGTAGCCGTTGGCGCCGTGGATCTCGACACCGTCGAAGCCGGCCAGCTTGGCGTTCTCGGCGCCCTTGCGGTAGGCCGCGACCACGCCCGCGATCTCGCTGGTGGCGAGCGCGCGCGGCACCGCGTACGGGCGCGCGGGGCGCAGCAGGCTGACGTGGCCCTTGGCCGCGATCGCGCTCGGCGCCACCGGCGCTTCGCCGTTCAGGAAGCTCGGGTCCGAGATGCGGCCCACGTGCCACAGCTGCAGGAAGATGCGGCCGCCGGCCTGGTGCACGGCGTCGGTCACCAGCTTCCAGCCCGCCACCTGCGCATCGGACCAGATCCCCGGGGTATTCGCGTAGCCCACGCCTTGCGGGGTGACGGCGGTCGCTTCCGACAGGATCAGGCCCGCGCTGGCGCGCTGCACGTAGTACTCGGCCATCAGCGCGTTCGGCACGCGGCCGGCGCCGACCGCGCGCGAGCGGGTCAGCGGCGCCATGATGATACGGTTCGGCAGTTGCAGGTCGCCGATGGTGATGGGGTCGAACAGGGCAGTCATGTGAGGCTCCTAAAGACGGTCGTTGAGATGGGCGAGGAAGGCCTGGATGGTCTCCTCATTGCGTTTGTAAAAAATCCATTGGCCGACCTTGCGCGCGCTCACCAGCCCGGCCTTCTGCAAGGTCGCGAGGTGGGCCGAGACGGTCGATTGCGACAGGCCGCTGCGGGCGTCGAGCAGCCCCGCGCAGACCCCGAGCTCGAGCGGATGCTCCTGCTGCGCGAAATGTATCTCCGGGTCCTTCAGCCATTCCAGGATCTGGCGGCGCACCGGGTTGGCCAGTGCCTTGTGGATGACGTCGATCTGCATATATCGGGCTTTTACGAATCTAATATCGCAATTCTACGATATAAATAAAAATCGTGCTGGCGGGGCGCAAAAACGGGGCGGGTCAGGCGAGGCGGAACAGGCCGAGCGCGATCACGGCCGGCAGCGCCTGGATGTAGAGAATGGACTTTTTCACGGTCGCCGCGCCCCACACGCCGGCCGCCACGATGCACAGCAGGCCGTACAGCGTGAAGGCGCGCGCCACCACCGGATCGGGATGCAGCAGGCCGACCGCCAGCGCCGCGACCAGGAAGCCGTTGTAGCAGCCCTGGTTCGACATGGCCGGCGCCATGATCTCGGCCCTCTCGGCGGACAGGCCGAACACGCGCCGGCCGCGGGTCTTGAACAGCACCGTTTCGAGCAGGACGAAGTAGACGTGCAGCAGCAGGATGCATGCGATCAGGACGTGGGCGGCGATGGCCATGGGCGGCTCCGTGTTATTGGTCTGGGCCTTCAGTGTACCCGCTTAGCGCGGGCCGGCCGCCATCGCCCATAAGCGGGCGCCGAACTGGTTCAGCGCCAGGCCGGCCAGCACCAGCGCGCCGGCCGCGATCTTCCACCATTCGAGCGGCTCGCCCAGCACCAGCGCGGCGCTGGCCATGCCGGCCACCGGCACCAGCAGCGTGAACGGCGCGACGGTCGCGGCCGCGTACTTCCGCATCAACATCGACCAGATGCCGAAGCCGAGGATGGTGTTGGGGTAGGACTGGAACAGCACCGTGCCGAGCGACTTGAGGCCGAAGTTGGACGCCGCCAGCCGCCAGGCCGCGCCGCCCTCGACCAGCCAGGAGGCCAGCAGCAGCGGCGGCGACGCGATCAGCGACCCCCACACCACCAGCGACAGCGCGCTGACCTGGCCCATCTTCTTGGTGACGATATTCGCCAGCGCCCAGCACAGGCCGCCCAGCACCACCAGCACGAAGCCGGCCAGCGTGGCCTGGCCTTCGAGGTGGACCGCGACCAGGCCCATGCCGCACAAGGCGACCAGCGCGCCGGCCAGCTGGACCGCGCGCGGCCGCTCGCCCAGCATCAGCACCGCCAGCCCGATCGTGAAGAAGGCCTGCAGCTGGATCACCAGCGAGGCCAGGCCGGCCGGCAGTCCGAGCTTGATCCCGGTGAACAGCAGCGTGAATTGCAGCGCGAACTGGAACAGGCCGTAGGCGGCCAGCAGCGGCCACGAGGCTTGCGGACGGCGGATGAACAACGCCAGCGGCAGCGCGGCGAAGATGAAGCGCAAGGCCGTGAACAGGATCGGCGGCAGGTCCTGCAGCCCGATCTTGATGACCACGAAGTTCACGCCCCAGATGGCGACCACGCCCAGCGCGATCAGGATGTCGGCGACGCTCATTGTGTGTTTCATCGGCCGATTATGGTCCGGATCTCGAAGTCGCGCTCGCGGTGCTATACTTTTTGCTCTTCGGGAGGGTGGGCATGAGTTGGATGTACCTGTTGGTCGCCGGTTTGCTGGAAGTCGTATGGGCCGTCGGCCTCAAATACACCGAGGGCTTCACCCGGCTGCTGCCGTCGGCGCTGACCATCGCGGCGATGGCCGCCAGCGTGCTGATGCTCGGCCTCGCGCTGCGCCAGCTGCCGCTCGGTACCGCCTACGCGGTGTGGACCGGGATCGGCACGGTGGGCACCGCGGCGGCCGGCA
>DASRXO010000886.1:0-2182 GCA_035654095.1 Telluria sp. | reverse complement strand
ATCTTCTTCAGCTTGGGCTGCAGGCTGGAGACGATTTCCTCGATATATTCCTGCAGCGCGAACGGGCGCCGCACCTCGCTGGTCTGGTCCACCGCGATCTGCTTGAAGCTGTGGATCAGGTGCGCCGCGCGGTAGGCGTTGTTCATGATCAGGCGCGCGCTTTCGGCCGCGGTGTCGAGGTAGCGCATGACCTCGGATTTCTTGAGCCCGGTGGTGGCGACCGCGGCCTGGATGTCGTCGGTCGCGCTCTTGAGCACCGAGGCGCTGGTCAGCGCGATGCCGACCGGAGTGTTGATCTCGTGCGCGACGCCGGCCACCAGGCTGCCCAGCGAGGCCAGCCGTTCAGCCTGCAGCAGCGACTCCTGGGTCTGGCGCAAATCCTGCAGCGCCTGCGCGGTCTGCTGGGCCGAACGGCGCGCCGCGTCCTCGGCTTCGCGGATGCGGCGGATGGTGGACTTCAGGCGGCGCTGGATCTGGTTGAAGCCGCGGATCACGTCGCCCAGTTCATCGCGCCGGTTTTCGGGCAGCTCCTCGACTTCCTCGGTGGCGCGGGTGGCGAGGTCGAACAGGCCATCGCGCAATTGCTTGAGCGGCTCGAACACCACGCGCAGCGACAGCGACAGGGCGAGCACCAGGATGACGTCGAGCAGCAGCACTTCGGTCACCTTGCGCATCAGTTCCGAGCGCAGCGCGGCGTCGATCTGGTCGCGGCTGAAATTGATCACCACCTTGCCCACGCCCACCGGCCGCACCGAGGGGCTGGCCGCGCCGCCGTCCTGGAACACCAGGTTCGCTTCGACCGGCATGCCGCCCGGCTGGTGCTGGGGTCCGAGCGGCACCAGATGGCCCTCGGCATTCCGCATCTTGCCCGCGAACAGGCCGACCGAGGTGTCGTAGACCCGGATCGCCACCACTTCGGGCGGCAGCATCTCGGCCTCGACGATGCTGTCGACCTTCGACTTGTCGAGGTCCCACAGCGCGGACGGCAGGCTGATCTGCAGGCGGGTCAGCACGCCCTGGCGCAGGCGCTGGTTGCTGGCCTCGAGCTCCTTGCCCAGCGAGTACTGGGTGTAGGTGCCTGAGATCGCGAGCAACAGCGTGACGATCACCACGAACAGCAGTTTCAGCCGGTTTTGAATACTGAACATCTATCCTCCAATGGCACTGCCTGGCAATCAATGTACGGGAAGCACTGCTGGATGGCAAGAAAACGCTGGGGAGCGCCGGCCATGATGGTAAGATCGTAGCACTTGAGACGGAGGGATGGGATGAGTGCAGCTTACCAGCACCTGGCGCTGGTGGACGTCAGGCCAGGCATGATTTTATCGGACGTGCTGCTCGACCAACAGGGCCAGGTATTGCTGCCGCAAGGCGCGGTGCTGACCGCCGCCACCATCGCCCTGCTGCCGCGCCACGGCGTCGAGATGTTGCCGATCGCCCGCACCGACGGCGAGCAGCATGTGCAGGAAGCGGCGATCGACGCCAGCGCGGTCGACGCGCGCCAGGCGCAGCTGTTTCGCAAGAACGACGCCGACAACCAGAACGACTGGGCCACCGGCATCCTGCGCCGCTATGTGCTCGATTACCGCCTCGGCCGGAGCATCGAAGAATGAGCGCGCTGGTCCCCGACGACATCGTCAAGAACCTGGAAGACCTGCCCTCGCTGCCGGCGGTGGTGATGGAGCTGCTCAGCAGCATCGACCAGGAAGGCGTCGACATCTCCGTGCTGGCCAAGAAGGTCTCGCATGACCAGGCGCTGACCGCCAAGACCCTGCGCCTGGCCAACTCCTCGCTGTACGGTCTGCAGGTGAAGGTGACCACGATCCAGCAAGCGATCACCTTCCTCGGTTTCCAGACCACGCGCAACCTGATCACCGCGGCGGCCGTCACCGGCTGCTTCGCCGAGGGCCAGTGTCCGGGCTTCGACGACAAGGCCTTCTGGCGCCATTCGATCGCCACCGCGGCCTGCGCCAAGGTGCTGGCGCGACGCATGCGCTTCAACCAGGACTACGCCTTCACCGCCGGCCTGCTGCACGACATCGGGCGGCTGGTGCTGGTCAGCAGTTATCCGGCGCTGTACCAGCAGGTGCTGGCGTACCGCGACACCAACGACTGCCCGGTGCTGGAGGCCGAGCGCGCGGTGCTGGGCGTCGATCATGTGGTGGCCGGCGTGGCGCTGGCC
>DASRXO010000885.1:0-2629 GCA_035654095.1 Telluria sp. | reverse complement strand
CTTCGTCGCGGAACTTCGACACCTTGTAGTGGGGCATGCGATCGGGCAGATCACGGTAGACGCCGCCGGGACGGTAGTACGCCGCGTGCATGCGCGCGCCCGACACCGCCTCGTACACGTCGAACAGGTCTTCGCGGTCGCGGAAGGCGTACAGGAAGGGGCCCATGGCGCCGACGTCGAGCGCGTGCGCGCCCAGCCACATCAGGTGGTTCAGCAGGCGCGTGATCTCGTCGAACATGACGCGGATGTACTGGGCGCGCAGCGGCACTTCGATGCCGAGCAGCTTTTCGATCGCCAGCACATAGGCGTGCTCGTTGCTCATCATCGACACGTAGTCGAGCCGGTCCATATACGGCACCGACTGCAGGTAGGTACGGGTCTCGGCCAGCTTTTCGGTGGCGCGGTGCAGCAGGCCGATGTGGGGATCCGCGCGCTGGATCACTTCGCCGTCGAGCTCGAGCACCAGGCGCAGCACGCCGTGCGCGGCCGGGTGCTGCGGGCCGAAGTTCAGGGTGTAGTTCTTAATCTCAGCCATTATTTCATCCCGTAGGTTTCTTCGCGGATCACGCGCGGAATGATTTCACGCGGCTCGATCGTCACGGGTTGGTAGATCACGCGCTTCTGCTCGGGATCGTAGCGCATTTCGACATAGCCCGAAATCGGGAAGTCCTTGCGGAACGGATGGCCGATGAAGCCGTAGTCGGTCAGGATGCGGCGCAGGTCGTTGTGGCCCTCGAACAGGATGCCGTACAGGTCGAAGGCTTCGCGCTCGTACCAGTTGGCCGAGCGCCACAGGCCGGTCACCGAGGCCACGATCGGCATCGCGTCGTCGGGCGCGAACACGCGTACCCGCAGGCGCCAGTTGTGCTCGAGCGAGAGCAGGTGCGAGACCGCGGCGAACCGCGCGCCGTCCCAGCTGCCTTCGCCGTAGGTCGAGTAGTCGACGCCGCACAGGTCGAGCAGCTGGTCGAAGCGGAGCGCGGGATGGTCGCGCAGGGTCTGCATCGCGGCCAGATAATCGGCGGCCTTGACGACCACGGTCACTTCGCCCAGCGCGCTGCTGACGGCAGCGCCCTCGCCCAATGCGGCTTGCACGGTGCTGGCCAGGGCTTCAATTTTTGATGTCATGGTGGATTCTTAGCGTGCGATGGTGTTGGTGCGCTTGATCTTGTTCTGCAGTTGCAGGATGCCGTACAGCAGCGCTTCCGCGGTCGGCGGGCAGCCCGGCACGTAGATGTCGACCGGCACGATGCGGTCGCAGCCGCGCACCACCGAGTACGAATAGTGGTAGTAGCCGCCGCCGTTGGCGCAGGACCCCATCGAAATGACCCAGCGCGGCTCGGGCATCTGGTCGTAGACCTTGCGCAGCGCCGGCGCCATCTTGTTGCACAGGGTGCCGGCCACGATCATGACGTCGGACTGGCGCGGGGAGGGACGGAACACGACGCCGAAGCGGTCCATGTCGTAACGGGCGGCGCCCGTGTGCATCATTTCGACCGCGCAGCAGGCCAGGCCGAACGTCATCGGGAACATCGACCCGGTGCGTGCCCAGTTGATCAGCTTGTCGGCCGTGGTGGTGATGAAACCTTCGTTTAATACGCCTTCAATTGACATGGCTTATTCCCAATCAAGGGCGCCTTTCTTCCAGATATACCAAAAACCGACCACGAATTCGGCGATGAACACCATCATCGTGACGAAACCGGACCAGCCCAGTTCGCGCATCGAGACGCCCCACGGGAAGAAAAACGCCGTTTCCAGATCAAACAAAATAAACAGGATCGCGACCAGGTAGTAGCGGACGTCGAATTTCATGCGCGCGTCTTCGAACGCTTCGAAGCCGCACTCGTAGGGGGACAGTTTGGCGCTGTCGGGCTTGTGGGGAGACAACAGGTAGCCCAGCACTTGGGGGACGATGCCGACGCCGAGGCCGACGAGAATGAACATCAGGACGGGAAAATAATTTTCGAGGTTCACGGTGTGATGGTGCCTATGTTGAACGATCGGTTAATGTAACACTGCGGCTCGCGCAGCGCTTATCGCGCGATCCTGGCTTGACGCCGGGCGCCTGCCACCAGGACCGAACGACTGATCCTCGTAAAAAAGCCAGCTTAGGCTCAGCCCTTGCTGGCTTCTAAATTTCTTGGTGCCGACGGCGAGACTCGAACTCGCACAGCTTTCGCCACTACCCCCTCAAGATAGCGTGTCTACCAATTTCACCACGTCGGCATTGAGACCGCTATTCTACCCTGCCTTAGCACTACTTTTCAATGCACAAATTGCGTTAAAACAAGGATTAAGCAATAAATCTTCACTTCTTTTTACTCTGCAGAATATGTGCTGCACCACATAAAGACTTACTTCGGCACCTGGTTGGCCGGCGATGCGGGCGCGGCCGGTGCGGCGGCTGCCGGCGCCGGGGCGGCGGGGGCCGATGCGGCGGGCGCCGCCGGCAGCGTCGCTGGTACGGCCGGGGCCGGTGCAGTCTTCGGCACGGTGAGGCGCTCCATCAGGCCGCCGCCGCTGGCGGAAGTGCGCTGGGTCGCGAAATGGGCCAGGGCCAGGGTCGACATGAAGAACACCGCGGCCGCGACACCGGTGGCGCGCGACATAAAGTTCGAGGAACCGG
>DASRXO010000884.1:0-2988 GCA_035654095.1 Telluria sp. | reverse complement strand
GTTCGGCGTGGCGGTCGGCACCCAGTTGCCTTGGGCATCGACCACGGTGGCCTTGATGAAGGCGGCGTCGCTGCCGTTGGCGGTGACCGCGAAGCGCTCGCCGTTCGGCTTGAGCAAGCCCGGTTCCACGCTCAGTACGATGTGGTCGGGCGCGCCGGCGGTTTTCAGTTCGTCCACGGCGAGCACCAGGCCGGTGCTGTCCAGGCATTGCGCGGTCAGCGTGCCCGGCGCCCAGGTCAGGCGCCAGTGCGCCTGGGCCGGCATCAGCGTCGTATCCTGGCCGATGTCGTTACCCGGGTCGGAGCTGGGCGGATTGGGAACCTGGTCCGAGCCCTGCGGCTGGCCGTTGAGCAGCAGGCGCACCGCCGGGCAGTTGCTGAAGGCGTTGACGGTGACGTCGCCGGAGCGGTTCCAGTGGTGCGCGAGCTTGACCACCGGCTTGATCTCGAACGGCGTCCAGGCCGCCTGGTAGATGTAGTACAGCAGCTTGGGAATGCGATTACCGTCGAGCATGGAGGCGCCGTTGCCGCGCACCGTCTCGCTCTTGTTGCCGTCGACGTAGTCGGTCACTTCGCCCGGTGTCTCGGCCAGGTACCAGTGCGCCATGCCGAAGGCCTTGACCGCCACGCCGCCGCGCCAGTCCTTGAGGAAGGGGGCGGCGAACGCGAGTTCGTAATCGTAGGAGTCGCGCATCACGCCGGCGCCCCAGTACTCGGAACCCCAGGCCGGCGAATCGGGAAAGGTATTCTTGGTGCCGATCTCGCAACCCTGGCGGCTGCAGCCGAGGATGTCGCCGTTGGCCGGATCGGGCGTGCGGTCGGCCTGCGCGCGGGTCAGGATCGGGTCCCAGATGCGCGACAGGGCTTTCAGGCTTTGCGCGAAGGCGGTATCGGTGACACCGTTGTCGGCCTCCCAGGCCAGCACCGACGGGTTGTTGCGGTCGTGGACGATCATGTCGCGGTGCAGCTCGGTCTTGAGCGTCTGGCGGTCGCAGGGCTGTTGCGCGCAGGCGGTGGCGAAGCCGTTCTCGCCGTCGCCGCTCGGCTGCACCATCATGATGCCGAAGGCGTCGGCGGCGGCCAGGAACTCCGGCCCCTGGCTCGAGTGGCCGGGACGATACAGGTTGCCGCCGGCGTTGGCCAGCAGGCTCAGGTCGCGCCATTGCTGTTCTTCCGGCACGGCCGAGCCGAGCGCCGGATAGTCGTAGCGGCCCGACGCGCCCCACAGGAAATGCGGCTTGCCGTTGATGATAGGGAAATCCTGGTCCCAGGTGATGGTGCGGATGCCCAGCGGCGTCTCGGTCGCATCGACCACGGTGCCGCCGATGCTGACCGTGTGCAGCACGCGGTACATATAGGGTTTGCCGTAAATGCTGTTATTCGGGTACCACAGGGTGGGGCGGTCGACGGTCAGGCTCTGGTCGAAGGTCAGGGGATGCAGGCCGGGCCGGACGTTGGCGGGGACTGTCCTGGTGTCTTGTGCGGTGGCCACCACGGTGCCGCCGGCATCGACGATCTGGGTGGTCAGCGTGACCACCTGGCCGATGGACTTCTCGTTGAGCACATTGGTTTGCACGCGCACCGAGGCCGAGGCGTCGCTGGCGCTTTCGGTGGCGACATAGGTGCCCCAGGTGTTGAGCACCGAATACACGTTGCGCGGAATGTGCACCGGGTCGGTGATATACATCCAGACCGGGCGGAACAGGCCGGCGTCGGACTGGCCGAAGCGGAACGCGCCCGAGAAGCCCGGGTCGTTGAAGAACTTGTCGCCGCGCGCCACCTTCACCGCCAGCACGTTGTCGCTGCCGTCGAACTTGAGCTGGTCGGTGACGTCGACCAGGAAGGGGACGAAGCCGACCACGTGGGTGGCCTGCGGATTCAGCGTGCTGTTGCCGGGCACGAAGACGCCGTTGATGTACACCTGGGCGCCGACATGCGCGCCTTCGAACTCGATGAAGACCTTGCGGCCCGCATACTTGGGGTCCATCGTGAAGTGCTTGCGGTACCAGTTGATATTGCCCGTCAGCTGGCCTTCGCCGCCGCCGGAAATCATGTTGATGAAGGTATCGTTGTCGCTCGGCGTGTGCGGCACGCCCACCAGCGCCCAGGCCGAGTCGTTGAAGCCGGGCTGCATCGCGGTGGACGGGTCGGCGTCCTTGAGGTAGCGCCAGGGCGTCTGGCCGAGGTTGATGGCCACCCGGTTCGACGGCGCCAGGCCGATGCCGGCGGCGGCGCGGGCCGGCGCCAGGTGCAGCACCAGGCAAGCCAGCAGCAGGGCCAGCAAGGCCTGCAGCAGCCAGCCCGTCTGCCTTTCAAGATGTGGTGGTCGATGTATCATTTACGTTTTCCCTTCCGGTAAAATGTTTCCATGCGGAATTTTTTTTGCGAGTGTACCGGAGATTTTGGGCGCTGTATTGTGTAAATATAAATATTTTATTAAAGAAATTTCTAGAGGTATGTACGAATGAACAACGCGTCGCCATAGTGACGGGCGAATGAAACCGCGGGCGTAAAACGGGTAAAAAAAATGCCGTTCAGTTGTTGCTGAACGGCATCATCGAACGCGCTGCGGCGCTTATTCTTCGCGTCGCAAATGCGGGAACAGGATCACGTCCCGGATATTCGGCGAGTCGGTGATCAGCATCATCAGGCGGTCGATGCCGATGCCGCAGCCGCCGGCCGGCGGCATGCCGTATTCGAGCGCGCGGATGTAGTCGGCGTCGTAGTACATCGCCTCTTCGTCGCCGGCGTCCTTGGCCTCGACCTGCGCCAGGAAACGCGCCGACTGGTCTTCGGCGTCGTTCAATTCCGAGAAGCCGTTGGCGATCTCGCGGCCCACGATGAACAGCTCGAAGCGCTCGGTGATGCCGGGAACCGTGTCCGAGGCGCGGGCCAGCGGCGACACTTCCAGCGGATAGTCGACGATGAACGTGGGCTCCCACAATTGCGCTTCCGCTGTTTCCTCGAAGAGCGCCAGTTGCAGCGCGCT
>DASRXO010000883.1:0-11433 GCA_035654095.1 Telluria sp. | reverse complement strand
GTGGTCACGCGCGCCATCGAATACCGCTGCAGCCACGAGGACGAGCAGCGCCCGCTGCTGGTCTATCCGCTGCCGTGCTCGATCGACAGCGCCGATTGCGAGCGCCGCATCCAGTGGCGCCGCGGCGACCCCCAGCGCGGCCTGGGCGGCTACCAGCCGGCGCTCGAAAAGCTCATGCGCCAGTCCTACGGCCTGTCCCAGCTCTCGCTCGACAGCTACCTCGACGAGGTGCAACTGCAGCAGACCAACGCCATGTCCAGCGGCGAGCACCTGGCCGGCCCCTCCGAAAGCGAGGGCGACCGCTTCTCGCTGACGCGCACCTTCGAGACCTTGCTCGAGTGGGTGGCCGACGGCCGCTATCCCTGGCAATCGCATGCCGAAGTGGCGCTGCTGGCGGCGATCGGCGCGGCCCGCGCCCAGGGCGGCGAGGGCATCAGCACCGCGGTCTCGGTGCCGCTGGCGCGCGACCTCAAGCAGTTGGGCGAGTTGTACCGCAAACAGGGCCGCGAGCGCCAGGCCCGCAGCTGTTTCGAGGAAAGCACGGCCTTGCGCCAGCGCCTGCTCGGCGACGACCACGCCGACACCCGCGCCAGCCGCGCCAGCCTGGCCGGCCTGCTGCGCCAGAGCGGCAAGCTGCACGAGGCCAAGTTCCTCTACGAATTGCTGCTCGACGATTGCATCCGGCTGGCCGGCGCCGAGCATCCCGAGACCCAGGCCGCGCGCGCCGCGCTGGCCGCCACCCTGGCCCAGCTCGGCGAATTCGACGCGGCGCTGGCGCTGCACGAGGAGGTGACCGCCATCGACGAGCGGCTGCTCGGCCCCGGCCATGCGCTGACCCTCGACAGCCTGGCCGGCCAGGCCCAGACGCTGGCGCGCCAGGGCGAGTTGAGCCGGGCGCGCATGGTCTACGAGCGCGTGCTCGAGGGCCGCCAGCGCCTGCTCGGCAGCGAGCACGAAGACAGCTTGCGCTGCACCCAGCAGCTGGCCATCCTGCTGTGCGAAATGGGCGACCTCGGCAACGCGCGCAAGCTGCAGGACGGCGTGGTGCGCGCGCGCGAACGGCACGCCGGCCCCGACCATCACGCGACCCTGGAGGCGCGCGAGGCGCTGGCCGACATCCTCGCCGCGCAGGGCGACCTCGACGCCGTGCGCGGCATGCAGGAGGCGCTGGCCCGGGCGCGCGAACGGCGCCTCGGCGCCGAGCATCCCGAGACCCTGAGCATCCAGCTGCGGTTGGCCGCGACCCTGGGCCAGCAGGGCGAGCTCGAAGCGGCGCGCCGCCTGCAGCAGCACGTGGTCACCCTGCACGAGCGGATCCACGGCATGGACGACCTGGAAACCCTGCGCAGCAAGAAGCTGCTGGCCGTGACCCTGTCGCGCCAGGGCCGCAACCTGGATGCGCGCAAGCTCGAAGAAACCGTGTTGCAAGGCAGCGACCGGCTGTTGGGGGGGCGCGGCATGGCCTCCGGTCCGCACGAATCGCATGCCGGCGCGCTGGGCCTGAAAACCGCCATCCTCGACGGCCGCGAGGCACTGGCCCAGCCCGACACCCTCGACCACAAGCTGGCCCAGTTGCAGCAACTGATCGACAGCCGCAGCCCGCGCGAGGCGCGCGCGCTGGCCGACAGCTTGCGCAAGACGGTGTTGCGGCCGAACATCGCCCATCCGCTGCGGCGGCGCGGGGTGGCCATGATCAAGCAGGTCTATCTGCAAGAGGGCGACAAGGACGCGCTGCTGGCCTTCACCCAGGACGAGGTGTCCTCGCTCGAGGGGGCGCTGATCGAGGCGGCCGGCGGCAAGCCGGTGCCCGCGCAATAGCGGACGGGACCGAAAATCTTGCTGCCAGGCGCGCGATGCTGCCGTTGCTTCAGGTAAAATCGCGGCATGAGAATTCTAATCAGCAACGACGACGGTTACCTCGCCCCCGGTATCAACGCGCTGGCCGATGCGCTGGCGGCGATCGCCGAGATCGTCGTCGTCGCGCCCGACAGCAACCGCTCGGGCGCGTCCAATTCCCTGTCGCTGGACCGCCCGCTGAGCGTGCAGCAGGCCGCCAACGGCTTTTATTTCGTCAACGGCACGCCGACCGACTGCGTGCACGTGGCGCTGACCGGCATGCTCGACTTCCGCCCCGACCTCGTGGTGTCGGGGATCAACAACGGCCAGAACATGGGCGACGACACCCTGTATTCGGGCACCGTGGCGGCGGCGACCGAAGGTTTCCTGTTCGGCATTCCGGCGATCGCGTTTTCGCAGGTCGCGCACGGCTGGGAGCACGTCGACTCGGCCGCCAGGCTGGCGCGCGACCTCGTGCTGCGCCGCTTCGACATGCTGCCCGCGCCCTACCTGCTGAACGTGAATATCCCGAACCTGCCCTACGAACAGCTGACGCGCATCCGCGCCACCCGGCTCGGGCGCCGCCACCAGGCCGAGCCGGTGATCCGCGCGCTCGATCCGCGCGGGCGCGAGATTTTCTGGATCGGCGCGCCGGGCGCCACCAAGGATGCGGGCGAGGGCACCGATTTCCACGCGACCACGCAGGGCGAGGTGTCGATCACGCCGCTGCAGATCGACCTGACCCACACCCTGCAGCTCGACTTGTTGCGGCAGGGGCTGGCATGAAAGACAAGCGCAGCACCTTTCCGCTGCCGCTGTCCTCGGTGACCGGCGGCGCCAAGCCGGCCAGCTTCGCGCCGGCCAAGGTCGCCACGCCGCAGACCGCGACCCGCAACGCGGCGCTGACGCCGGCGCCGTACGCGACGCCGGCGCCGGCGGCCGCGCCGTCCAGGGCGCACGGCCAGACGCTGCAACGCGCCCAGCCGGCGCCGGCGCCGCTTCAGCGCCCCGACCTGATGGTGTCGGATGCGATCCGGCGCGCGATGGTCGGCCGGGTGGCCAGGCAGGGCGTGCAAGACGCGGTGGTGCTGGGCGCGCTGGAAACCGTGCCGCGCCACATGTTCATCGAACCAGCGCTGTCGGCCCAGGCCTATATCGACGCCTCGCTGCCGATCGGCCACAACCAGACCATTTCCCAGCCCTACATCGTGGCGCGCATGATCGAGGTGATGCGCAACGGCGGCACCCTGCGCCGGGTGCTCGAGATCGGCACCGGCTGCGGCTACCAGGCGGCGGTGCTGGCCTGCGTGGCGCAGGAGGTGTATTCGATCGAACGCATCAAGCCGCTGCACGAGCTCGCCAAGACGAATTTGCGGCCCTTGCGTATTTCTAACCTGCGTTTGCAATACGGAGATGGTATGCTAGGCTTGCCGCAGGCTGCTCCTTTCGATGGCATCATCCTGGCCGCCGCCGGGCTCGAAGTGCCGCAGGCATTGCTGGAGCAGCTGGCCATCGGCGGCCGCCTGGTCGCCCCGGTGGGCGCGCGGGTCCAGCACCTGCAACTGATTACACGTACCGGCAAGTCGGAATGGACCAGCGCGACGCTCGAAGGATGCCACTTTGTGCCCTTGCGTCCCGGCACCGTTTGAGCTTGCCCGAGATTGTCGACTAGATAATATGAGAATGAACCCAAAAAGCCCTATAGCCCTGCTGACCCTGTCCCTCGGTCTGCTCAGCGCCTGCAGCACCAGTCTCCGCCAGGCGCCCGTCATCGATCGCATTCCGCCCCCCGCCGAGATCACCCGCGCGCCCGCCCCGCCGGCCGAAGAGCCCAAGGAAGACGCGCGCGGCACCTACACCGTGAAGAAGGGCGACACCCTGTTGCGCATCGCGCTGGACCACGGCCAGAACTACCGCGACCTGGTGGCCTGGAATAATCTTGCCAATCCGAACGACATCAAGGTGGACCAGGTGCTGCGCACCGCGCCGCCCGAGGGCGTGCAGGTGTCGGCGGTGCCGGCGCCGGAAGTGCGCGCGGTGACCCCGCCGCCGGCGCCGCGCAAGACCGCGCCGCGCGCCGACAAGAAGCCCTATAGCGAAGCGGCCGTGGCGGAGATGAAGAAGGGCGAGGCGGTCCCCGCCGTCAACGCCGGCGAGAAGGCCGAAGCGGTGGTCGCGGCGGCCGCCGCCAACGTGCCGTCGATCGCGCCGGGCAGCACCGTGACCGCCACCGACGACGAAAAACTGAGCTGGATGTGGCCGTCCGACGGCAAGATCGTCGCCACTTTCGACGAGGGCAAGAACAAGGGCATCGACATCGCCGGCAAGGCCGGGCAGCAAGTGATGGCGGCCGGCGCCGGAAAAGTGATGTATGCCGGTAGCGGCATCCGCGGATATGGTAATCTCGTAATTGTAAAACACAGCAACAGCCTGTTGTCCGCCTATGCCCACAACCGCAGCATCGTGGTCAAGGAAGGCCAGACCGTGAGCAAGGGCCAGATGATCGCCGAGATGGGCGACAGCGACGCCGACTCGGTCAAGCTGCACTTTGAGATCCGCCAGCAGGGCAAGCCGGTCGACCCGTCGAAGTTCCTGCCGACACGCTAAGTACACCCAAGGCGCGCCCATGACACATTCGCCGCACCAGCTGGAAGAGGAGGCCTCCGCCGACGAATTCGCCGACGAGGTGCTGGACGACGCGGTCGCCGAAACCGATGAGCGCGGCGACAGCGACAGCGCGCCCGAAGTGAGCGTGGTGCTCGAAAGTGTCGACGAGCTCAAGAAGGTGCTGGCGGCCGAACTGTCGACCGACACCACCCAGCACTACCTGAACCAGATCGGCACCCGGCCGCTGCTGACCGCGCCGCAAGAGGTGCATTTCGCGACCCTGGCCAAGGCCGGCGATTTCGCGGCGCGCCAGACCATGATCGAGCATAACCTGCGGCTGGTGGTGTCGATCGCCAAGCACTACATCAACCGCGGCGTGGTGCTGCTCGACATGATCGAGGAAGGCAACATCGGCCTGATGCGCGCGATCGACAAGTTCGAGCCCGAGCGCGGCTTCCGCTTCTCGACCTACGCGACCTGGTGGATCCGCCAGAGCATCGAACGGGCGATCATGAACCAGGCCCGCACGGTGCGCCTGCCGGTGCACATGGTGCGCGAGCTGAACCAGATCCTGCGCGCCAAGTACCACCTCGAGGCCCAGCACCACAACGGCAAGGACGCCACCGCCGAAGACATCGCCCACCTGGTCGGCCGGCCGGTGGAAGAGGTGCAGGACATCCTGGCGCTGTCCGAGCACGCCACCTCGCTCGACGCCCCGCTCGACAACGATCCCCAGTCCAGCCTGATGGACATGCTGCCCGGCGAGAGCGACGATAGCCCCGACGCGCGCGCCGAACACCACGAAATGACGGTGCTGGTGCGCGACTGGCTGACCAAGCTGCCCGACAAGCAGCGCATCGTGATCATGCGCCGCTTCGGGCTCGACAACGACGATCCGGCCACCCTCGAGACCCTGGCCGAGGAGATGGGCGTGACGCGCGAGCGGGTGCGCCAGATCCAGCAGGAGGCCCTCGTCAAGCTCAAGCGGGCGATGGCCGCCCGTGGCGTGGTGCGCGATTCCTTGCTATGATGCGCCCGGGCTGAGCAGGCCCATCCCGTCCACCGTTTCCCTCACCGCTTGCGCGCCCGGCCGCGCCGGCCTTACTCGCCATGCCAGACGACATCATCGACATCAAATCCCTCGACATGGACGCGCGCGGCGTCGGCCACCTGCGCAATGACGATGGCTCGCCGGGCAAGGTGATCTTCGTCGAGGGCGCCCTGCCCGGCGAGCGCGTGAGCTTCCTGAGCTTCAAGAAAAAGAAGAACTGGGAAGCGGCGCGCATGACCGCCTTGCACCGCGAATCGGCGCTGCGCGTGACGCCCCCCTGCCCGCATTTCGACAACTGCGGCGGCTGTTCGATGCAGCACCTCGAACCTTCGGCCCAGGTCGCGATGAAGCAGCGCGTGCTGGAAGATAACCTGTGGCACATCAGCAAGGTCAAGGCCGAGACCATCATGCGCCCGATGTATGGCCCGACCTGGGGCTACCGTTACCGCGCGCGGCTGTCGGTGCGCCATGTGGCCAAGAAGGACACGGTGCTGGTCGGCTTCCATGAAAAGCGCTCGGCGTTTGTCGCCGATATGACGGATTGCAAGATCCTACCGCCGCACGTGGCCGCGCTGCTGGTGCCGCTGCGCGCGCTGATCGGCGCGCTGTCGATCTACGACCAGCTGCCGCAGATCGAAGTGGCGGTGGGCGAGGCCGTCACCGCGCTGGTGCTGCGCATCATGGCGCCCCTGAGCGCGGCCGACGAAACCTTGCTGAAGGCCTTCGCCGACCACTGGAACGTCCAGTGGTGGCTGCAGACCAAGGGCCCGGACACCGCCGCGCCTTACTATCCGCTCGACCGCGCGCTGTACTACACCCTGCCGGAGTTCGGCGTGACGATGCCGTTCAAGCCGGTCGATTTCACCCAGGTCAACCACCACATCAACCGGGTGCTGGTGGCGACCGCGCTGCGCCTGCTCGAGGTCCAGCCCGAGGACCGGGTGGCCGATCTGTTCTGCGGCCTCGGCAACTTCACCCTGCCGCTGGCGACCAGGGCCAGGGCCGTGGTCGGCATCGAAGGCAGCACGGCGCTGACCGAGCGCGCGCTCGACAATGCGAAAGCCAATGGCCTGGCGGCCAAGACCAGCTTCTCGACCCGCAATCTGTTCGAGGTCACGACGGACGACCTGGTCGCGCTGGGCAAGTTCGACCGCATGCTGGTCGATCCGCCGCGCGACGGCGCGATGGCGCTGGCGCAGGCGCTCGCGGGCTTGCGCGCCAGCCATCCCGAGATGCTGCCCAAGCGCATCGTCTACGTGTCCTGCAGCCCATCCACGCTGGCGCGCGACGCCGGCATCCTGACCCATGAGGCGGGCTACGTGCTGAAGAAGGCCGGGGTGGTGAATATGTTCCCGCACACCTCGCACGTCGAGTCGATCGCGGTGTTCGAGCTGCCCGCCTGATTCATGTTGTCATTGTTGGTAGACTTGTTGATATTTCATAAGCTGCAATATACGTCTTGATGCAACATTGCGTCTACGGGGAAACAAATTCTTCCACTTAGACCAGAGGACACCATCATGACACGTATTGCGCGCCCGGCCGGCCTGGCCTTGCTGCTGGGATGTTCCTTGCCGGCGCTGGCCGACACCATCCTGATCGACTTCGACGCGGTCACCAGCAACGCCCGGGTCAACCAGTTCTACAACGGCGGCACCGACAGCGCGGGCGCCGCCGGCACCGACCTCGGCGTCGAATTCTTCAATCTGGTGACCGCCAACGCCTTGGCCGCGCCCTCGCAGCCGCGCTACGTCTACAACGCCACCGGCCAGGCCCTGATCAACGTCGACGCCGGCTTCAGCGCCTTCGCCTTCGCCTACGGCACCATGGCGCCGGCCACGCTGAGCGTGTTTTCCGGCCTGAACGGGACCGGCGCGCTGCTGGGCTCGCAAACGGTGAACGGCGCTGCCAGCGCCTTCGGCCTGGCCTCGGTCGCGTTCAGCGGGGTGGGGCGCTCGGTGATGCTGGCCTCGCTGCCAAGTTACGCCGGCCTCGACGACCTGCGCTTCACCATGGCCTCGCCGGTCCCGGAGCCGGCCGGCTGGGCCATGCTGCTGGCCGGCGTGGGCGCGCTGGGCGCCCTCAAACGGCGCCGCGAACCGCTGTTCAAGTGAGCCTTGCAGACGTAAAAAAGCCGGCCTGCGGGCCGGCTTTTTTACGTCCGCGGCGAACATCAGTCGCGGCTGCCGCCCAGGCCCAGCAGGGCCAGCAGGTTGGCGAAGATGTTGTACACGTCGAGGTAGATCGACAGCGTGGCGGTGATGTAATTGGTCTCGCCGCCATTCACGATCTGCTGCACGTCGTACAGGATGAAGGCCGAGAAAATCCCGATCGCCATCACCGAAATCACGATGTACAGCACCGACAGGCCCAGGAAGATATTCGCGATCGAGGCCAGGATCAGCACCAGCACGCCGGCGAACAGCCACTTGCCCAGCATCGAGAAGTCGCGCTTGGAGACCGTCGCCACGCTGGCCATCACGGCCAGGATCGAGGCGGTGCCGCCGAACGCCATCATGATCAGGCTGCCGCCGTTCGAGTAGCCCAGGGTGCGGGTCAGGATCGGCGTGAGCATCAGCCCCATGAAGAAAGTGAAGCCCAGCAGCACTGCCACGCCCAGACCCGAATTCTTGGTCTTTTGGATCGCGAAGATGAAGCCGAACGCGATCGCCAGGAACAGCAGCATGCCGAGGCCGCCAGCCGGCAACGCCATGTGCATCTGCACGCCGACGAAGGCGCCCAGCACGGTGGGGATCATCGACAGCGCCAGCAGCCAGTAGGTATTGCGCAGCACGCGGTGGCGTACCGCCTGGCTGCCGCCGGCGATGTCGTAACTGTTTTGGATGATTGGGGTCATAGTGCCTCCGGTTGGTAAAAAGGTAAATACGCTAAAAGCATAGCACGGCTGCCGAAAAACGCGCAGAATCGCCCTCGGGCCGGCGCCAATTGACGGCGTCACTCTACCACTTCCGCGGCAGCCCGTGCAATAACGGTCAGTTGGGGGTGATATATGGTAAAATCAAAGGTTGATTGAGTTCTTAATTTCTCGATTTAAACCTTTCTTTTTATTGGAGTTTTTACAAATGGCAATCGAACGCACCCTGTCGATCATTAAACCAGACGCAGTTGCAAAAAATGTGATCGGCCAAATCTATAGCCGTTTCGAAGGCGCTGGCCTGAAAGTGGTCGCCGCACGCATGATCCAGCTGTCGCGCGCCGAAGCCGAAGGTTTCTACGCCGTGCACGCTGCGCGTCCGTTCTTCAAGGACCTGGTCGATTTCATGATCTCGGGTCCGGTCATGATCCAGGCGCTGGAAGGCGAGAACGCGATTGCCACCAACCGCGACCTGATGGGCGCGACCGATCCGAAGAAGGCTGAAAAAGGCACGATCCGCGCCGACTTCGCCGATTCGATCGACGCCAACGCCGTCCACGGTTCGGATGCCGCCGAAACCGCCGCTGTCGAAATCGCCTACTTCTTCCCGGCGCTGAACGTGTACGCGCGTTAATTCGACGCCGGTAGCAAGCCCGTAGCACTCCGCTCGCCTTGGCGGGCGGCTTTAGAAATATTGAAAAAGCACCACCGACCATGACAACGACTCTCACCAACCTGCTGGACTTCGATCCCGCGCAACTCGTCGCCTACTGCGCCGACTTGGGTGAGAAGCCGTTTCGCGCCAAGCAGCTGCAGCGCTGGATCCACCAGTTCGGCGCCAGCGATTTCGACGCCATGACCGACCTCGCCAAGTCGCTGCGCGACAAGCTGGCCACGCGCGCCGAGATCCGCGCCCCGAGCGTGATCAGCGACCACACCTCGACCGACGGCACCCGCAAATGGCTGGTCGACGTCGGCAACGGCAACGCGGTCGAGACCGTGTTCATCCCGGAAGACAATCGCGGCACCCTGTGCATCTCGACCCAGGCCGGTTGCGCCGTCAACTGCCGCTTCTGCTCGACCGGCAAGCAGGGCTTCAACCGCAACCTCACGGTGGCCGAGATCATCGGCCAGCTATGGATGGCCGAGTTCGAGCTGCGCAAGACCAAGGGCATCGAAGTCGGCCCCAAGGGCGAACGCCAGATCACCAATGTGGTCATGATGGGCATGGGCGAACCGCTGCTCAATTTCGAGCCGACCGTCACCGCGCTCAAGCTGATGCTCGACGATAACGCCTACGGCCTGTCGCGCCGCCGCGTCACGCTCTCGACCTCGGGCGTGGTGCCGATGATGGACAAGCTGTCGCAGGAAGTGCCGGTGGCGCTGGCGGTCTCGCTGCACGCCTCGAACGACGCGCTGCGCGACGGCCTGGTGCCGCTCAACAAAAAATACCCGCTGCGCGAGCTGATGGCCGCCTGCAAACGCTACCTCGCATTCGCGCCGCGCGACTTCATCACCTTCGAGTACTGCATGCTCGACGGCGTCAACGACAGCGACGCCCATGCGCGCGAGCTGGTGGCGCTGGTCAAGGACCGCGACGTCGGCGTGTCGTGCAAGTTCAACCTGATCCCCTTCAATCCCTTCCCGGAATCGGGCTTGCTGCGCTCGAAGAATCCGCGCATCAAGGCCTTCGCCCAGGTGCTGATGGATGCGGGCATCGTGACCACCATTCGCAAGACGCGCGGCGACGACATCGACGCTGCCTGCGGCCAACTGGCCGGCGAAGTGCAAGACCGAACCCGGGTACAGGAGCGTATGGAAAAAATGGCTGAATACCAGAACAAGTTCGGCGCCGATTTCGGGCGCATCGTGGAGATCCGTTCTTGAAGCCGGCCGTGGTCGTCCGGCTGGCTTGCTGCGTGGCGGCGGGCGCCGTGCTGGCGGCCTGCGCCGGCGGCCCCCAGGTCAGCGGCGGCAGCACCCAGGAGCTGAAGACGGTGTCCGACCAGACCGCGGCCGAGAAGCGCGCCGCGATCCGCCTGCAGCTGGCGGTCGGCTACTACCAGGACGGCAAGATGGAAGTCGCGCTCGACGAGGTCAAGCAGGCGATCGCCGCCAACCCCGAGTTGGCCGAAGCCTATGGCGTGCGAGCCCTGATCTACACCGCGATCGGCGAGCCGACCCTGGCCGACGACAACTTCCAGCGCGCGCTCAAGCTGGCGCCGCGCAATCCCGAGCTGGCCAACAACTACGGCTCCTTCCTGTGCCAGAACGGCCGCGGCCCGCAGGCCATCGCCTACTTCGAGTCGGCGCTGCACAATCCGACCTACCAGTCGCCGGTCAACGCGCTGCTGAACGCCGGCTCGTGCAGCCTCAAGATGAAGAACCTGGACGCGGCCGAGCGTTACCTGACGGACGCGCTGCGCATCAATCCCGATCTTCCAACCACCAACGCCAACCTGGCGCGGGTGTATTTCGAGCGGCGCGATGTTCAGCGCGCCGGATTTTTTATCAACCGCCTGAAAGAAAACGCGAAGCTGGACAGCTTGTCGGCCGACGTGCTGTGGCTGGCGATCCGCATCGAGCGCAAGCTCGGCGACCGCAGCTCCGAGGCCAGCATGGTGACCCAGTTGCGGCGCCGTTTCCCGGCTTCGGCAGAACTTGCGGCCTTCCAGCGCGGTGCATTTGATGAGTGAGACGACGACGATGAATGCAGAGTGGGACGATCAGCCGGCAGCCCCCGCGGGCGAGGTACCGGGCAAGACCTTGGCGGCCCAGCGCGAAGCGATGGGCTGGACGGTCGAACAGGTAGCCGAGCAACTCAAGCTGGCGGTACGCCAGGTGGTCGCGCTAGAAGCCGGCGACTATGCGGCCCTGCCTGGTCCGGCCGTGGTGCGCGGCTTCGTGCGCGCCTACGCCAAGGTGCTCAAGCTGGAGGCGGCGCCGCTGGTGGCGATGATCCCGCTCGACACGCCGGAGCCGGGCGACGCCACCGGTACCACCGTGCGGCGCGACAAGCCAGCCTCGTTTTCCGAAGTGCGCTTCCCAACCAGCGGCAAGCGCA
>DASRXO010000882.1:0-3384 GCA_035654095.1 Telluria sp. | reverse complement strand
CCACGACGTCATTGTCGACTTCCATCAGATAGTTTTCGCCGCGCTTGTCGGTCGGCTCGACGCCGGGCGCGCCGACTTGCGAACGCGGGGTCGCCAGGTTCGACAGGAAGGAAATGCCCTCGCCCTCGCCCTTGAGGTAGTCGTAACCCCATTTCCATTGCATGCCGGTGACCTTGATGGTCAGGTCGGCGTTCGAGGTGTCCTTCATGCCGACCACGGTCTTGGTGGCGGGCAGCGCCATCCCGATCACGATCAGGAAGGGCACCACGGTCCAGGCGATTTCAACGGTCGTCGATTCGTGGAAGGTGGCCGGCTTGTGGCCCAGCGAGCGGCGGTGTTTGAACACCGAGTAAAACATGACGCCGAACACGGCGATAAAGATGACCATGCAGACGACCATCATCCAGGTGTGCAGGTTGTTGATCTCAGAGGCGATCTGCGTCACTGGCGCTTGCAGGTTCAACTGATATTCAACCGGACGCCCCTGCACCGCCTCGGGCCCAGCCAGGGCCAGGTTGCTGGCACCGATAGCCAGACCGAGCATCAAGGCTTGAAGTCGCTTCGCATATGTCATGTTTTCCCCAACCACCCAAAAATAAAGATCTTCTTTTGACGTCCGGCAGTCCAGCACCGCCGCCGCTTTGAAACCATCGCACCAAAAGGCCCCACACCGAAACCCGGCTGGAACCATGACATCGACCACAAGTGAAGGAAACACTGATGAGCGCTGCTTTGCTGCTGATTTTTCTTGCTGCTGCCGACCGCTGTACTGACACCTCATTTGCCTGTTTTTCTGGCAGCCCTTAGCAGAGCCGACAAAATTAGTCGTTGATTATACTCAAGGACTGCTCACACCATCAAGCAAAAATGACCATGCTCGGGGCTCGCCCGCCTCTCAGCCGGGTTTGCGCGGCTGGAAGCGCACGATCGCCTCCCCGGCCGCCGTGACCCGCGGCGCCGGCCGGAACGCATGGCCGTAGATCACCTCGAAGCTCAGGCCGAGCTTGCCGTCGGGGCGGCGCTGGCGCTCCAGCGCGGCCTCGACCCGTTGCCAGGCGGCGCGCCCGAGCAGGCCGCGGCGGCGCGTGGCCAGCGGGTTGCCGCCCAGCGCGCGCACGTCGGCCAGCAATGCGCGCGGCGTGTCGTAGGTCACGGTGATGACTTCCATGTCCATCACCGGGGTCGAAAAGCCGGCCTCCACCAACTGGTCGCCGAAGTCGTGCATGTCGACGAAGGGCAGCGCATGCGGCGCCTCGTCGGCCTCGGCGAAAGCGGCGCGCAGCTCGCGCAGGGTGTCGGGGCCGAAGTTCGAGAACATCAGCACGCCGTCCACGCGCAGCACCCGGCGCCACTCGGCGAACACGCGGTCGGGCTGCGGATGCCAGTGCAGCGCCAGATTCGACCACACCAGGTCGAGCGAGTTCGGGCCGAACGGCAAATCGCCGAAATCGCCGCACAGCAGGTCGATCCCGGCCTTGGCCGGCAGCAGCCGGCTCAGCATCTGGTTGAGCGCGCTCAGGGCGGTGGCGGGCACCTTGGCCGCCTCGACCATCGCGAACGCCGCGTCGAGGCCGATGATCTGGGCCGCCGGGTAATCCTTTTGCAGCAGCGCCAGGTCGGGCCCGGGGCCGCAGCCGGCGTCGAGCACGCGGCGCGGCGCGATCTTGACCAGGCCGAGGCGCTCGTGCATGCGGGCCGCGATTTCGCGCCGCAGGAAATCGGAGGCGGCCACGCGCTGCGGATCGGCGAACAGCCGGCGCACGCGCGCCAGGTCGATCGGCGCGCTCATTCTGGACGGGGAGGAGGGAGTCACCATGGTTCGCTTGCGTAAATGCCCGGCTCGGACAAGATGGATGAGATAATGCCGGCAGTGTACCCGTTTGTGGAAAGGCGAGTCCGATGCCGCACCGTCCGCGCCTGTGGCTGCAACACTGGCCGCTCGCCGTGGCGCGCGCCCTGCTGCCGTGTGCCTGCGCCCTGTGCGGCGCGCGCTGCGACGGCGCGGTCTGCGCGCCCTGCCATGCCGCGTATGTGGCGCCGCGGCGGCCGCGCTGCCGGCGCTGCGCCAATCCGCTGGCGGCGGCCGATGCGCGCTACCGCTGCGCCGGCTGCCTGGCCCAGGGGCCGGCCTTCGACGCCACGCTGGCCGCGGCCGACTACAGCGCGCCGCTCGACCAGCTGGTCTTGCAGCTCAAGTTCGGCGCCAAGCTGGCGCTGGCGCCGTGGTGCGCGGCGGCGCTGCGCGACGCGCTGCTGGCGCAGCCCGGCTTCCTGCTGCCGAATCTGCTGTGCCCGGTGCCGCTGGGACGCGCGCGGCTGGTCGAGCGCGGCTTCAACCAGGCGCTCGAGATTGCGCGGCCGCTGGCGCGTTCGCTCGGCATCCCGCTGGCGCCGCGGCTGGCGCTCCGCGCGCTCGACACGCGCGCCCAATCGAGCCTGGCGCCGGGCGAGCGCAAGCGGAACATCCGCAACGCCTTCATCGTGGCGCCGGACGCGCTGGCGATGGTGCGCGGCCAGCACATCGGCGTCGTCGACGATGTGATGAGCAGCGGGCACACGCTGAACGAGCTGGCGGCCACGTTCAAGCGCTTCGGCGCCGCGCGCGTGAGCAATTTCGTGTTCGCGCGCACCCCGCCGCATGCAGAGTCATAACAAGGAGAAGCATTTGTTCCACGTCGTCCTGGTCGAACCCGAGATCCCGCCGAACACCGGCAACATCATCCGCCTGTGCGCCAACACGGGCGCGCAGCTGCACCTGATCGAGCCGCTCGGCTTTCCGCTGGACGACAGCAAGATGAAGCGCGCCGGCCTCGACTACCACGACTACGCCAGCATGAAGGTGCACAAGAACTGGGAGGCCTTCGTGGCCGACTGCGCGCCCGATCCGGCGCGCATGTTCGCCTTGACCACGCACGGTTCGGCGCCGTTCGCCGCTGCGGCGTTTCGTCCGGGCGACGTGTTCGTGTTCGGCTCCGAAACGCGCGGCCTGGCGCCGGCGCTGCGCGAGTCCTTCCCGCCGGCCCAGCGCATCCGCCTGCCGATGCGCCCCGACAACCGTAGCCTGAATCTGTCGAACACGGTAGCGGTGGTGGTGTACGAGGCCTGGCGCCAGAACGGCTACGCGGGCGGCGCGTGAGCGCAAGCGTCAGCTACGGATTTTTGTGAGCAGCCTGGTGGTCGAGCGGTCATGCTCGAAGTCGATGGCGACGGCCTGGCCGCCGTAGGCCAGCACCGCCCTGCCTTCGGGGATCGCGCTCATGTCGTAGTCGCCGCCCTTGGCGTAGATCTCGGGCCGCGCCTCCAGCACCACGTCGAGCGCGGTGTCTTCGTCGAACGCGACCACCAGGCTGACCGACTCCAGCGCGGCCAGCACCGCCATCCGGT
>DASRXO010000881.1:0-5089 GCA_035654095.1 Telluria sp. | reverse complement strand
GGGGCCGACCCACACCATCCGCGAGCAGGCGGCCGGCAATCCGTCGCTGAACGTGAGCGGCCCGATCTGGGGCGGCAACCTGGCGATGCTGGTCTCGCTGCTCGGCACCGAGTACTTCGCGCGGATCGACGACGGCATCCTGTTCGTCGAGGACATCAACGAGCATCCCTACCGCGTCGAGCGCATGCTGCTGCAGCTGATGCAGGCCGGCGTGCTGGGGCGCCAGAAGGCGCTGGTGCTGGGTGATTTCTCGGCCTACCGCTTGAGCCCGGCCGACAACGGCTACGACTTCGACGCCATGCTGGCCTACCTGCGCCGCAGCTTGCCGATCCCGGTGCTGACCGGGCTCCAGTTCGGCCATATCCCCAAGCGCGTGACGATTCCGTTCGGCGCGCAGGCCACGCTGGTGTCGGACGATGCCGGCTTCACGCTGACCATGAGCGCTTATCCGACCGTTCGCCATGCCTGACGGGCTAGCAGGGGAAAGCTACTACCGCGCGACCGCCAGCGCAGCCGCCCGGCCGCCATTGACAGGCGCGGGCGATGCGGCGATCTGCATCGTCGGCGGCGGCTTCGCCGGCCTGGCCACCGCGATCTCGCTGATGGAGCGCGGCGCCACCGACGTCGTGGTGCTGGAGGCGCAGGACATCGGCTACGGCGCGTCGGGCCGCAACGGCGGCTTCGTGTTTGGCGGCTTCTCGCTGGGCGAGCGCGGGATGCTCGATGCGGTCGGCCTCGAGGCGGGGCGCCAGTTGTACCGGCTCACGCTGGACGCGGTCGAGACCATCCGCCGCCGCATCGCGCACTACGGCATCGACTGCGACGCGCGCTACGAGGGCATCTATCTCGCCAACTGGTTCGACGACGACCGCATCCTCGACCGCCACCAGCGCCTGATGGCCGACATGCTGGGCGTCGACTGGCAGCGCGTGGGCCGCACGCAACTGGCCGAACGGCTGGACACGACGTGTTATCACGGCGCCTTGTACGAGCCGGCCGCCTTCCATTTTCATCCGCTTAAATATGCGCACGGCGTGGCGCGCGCACTGGCCACGCGCGGGGTGCGCATCCACGAGGCTAGCCGCGTCACGCGGATCGCCGCCGACGGCGCCGGCTGGCGCGTGGTGACCGCGCAGGGCGAGCTGAGGGCGCGCGAAGTGGTGGTCTGCTGCGGCGGCTACATCGAACGCCTGTATCCGCGGCTGGCCGGCGCGATGCTGCCGATCGCCACCTACGTGATGGTCACCGAGCCGCTGCGCGACAAGCTGCAAACCGTGCTGCGCACCGAGTCGGCGGTCTACGACACCCGGTTCGCCTTCGACTATTACCGGCCGCTGGCCGACAGCCGCATCCTGTGGGGCGGGCGCATCTCGGTGTTCGAGCGCGGCCCGGACCACGTGGCGCGCCTGCTGTACCGCGACATGCTGAAGGTCTATCCGCAGCTGGCCGGCACCCGCATCGACTACGCCTGGAGCGGCATGATGAGCTACGGCCGCCACAAGATGCCGCAGCTCGGGCGCCTGCCCGAGGGCCTGTGGTACGGCATGGGCTTCGGCGGCCACGGCGTCGCAACCACCACACTGGCCGGCGAGGCGCTGGCGGCGGCCCTGCTGGGCGACGGCGCCCAGGTGGCGCAGTTCGCGGCCTGGGGCCTGCCCTACACCGGCGGCCCGGCCGGCCGGATCGCCGCCCAGTTGACGTATTGGTACTACGGCCTGCGCGACCGGATGCGCCAATAGACCCCCGTCATTCCCGCGCAGGCGGGAATCCATGCACTGGATGAATTCCCTCCATAGCGCGGATCATGGGCGCTATGGGTCCCCGCCTGCGCGGCGACGACGGGCTACGGGCGGTGTGTAGCGCGCGATGGTAAAATACGCGGTTAATCGAAACTTTTGCTTTTAAAGGCTTTACCAAAGTGCTATCTACAGCAAACATCACCATGCAGTTCGGCGCCAAGCCGCTGTTCGAAAATATCTCCGTCAAATTCGGCGATGGCAACCGCTACGGCCTGATCGGCGCCAACGGCTGCGGTAAATCGACGTTCATGAAAATCCTCGGCGGCGACCTCGAGCCGTCGGGCGGCAACGTGATGCTGGATCCGAACGAACGCCTCGGCAAGCTGCGCCAGGACCAGTTCGCGTTCGAAGAGATGCGCGTGCTCGACGTCGTCATGATGGGCCACACCGAGCTGTGGAACGCGATGACCGAGCGCGACGCGATCTACGCCAATCCGGAAGCGACCGACGACGACTACATGCACGCGGCCGAGCTCGAAAGCAAGGTCGCCGAATACGACGGCTACTCGGCCGAAGCGCGCGCCGGCGAGCTGCTGCTGGGCGCGGGCGTGTCGATCGACCAGCACCAGGGCCCGATGAGCGCCGTGGCGCCGGGCTGGAAGCTGCGCGTGCTGCTGGCCCAGGCCCTGTTCTCGAATCCGGACATCCTGCTGCTCGACGAGCCGACCAACAACCTCGATATCAACACCATCCGCTGGCTGGAAGACGTGCTGAACGACCGTAACTCGACGATGATCATCATCTCGCACGATCGGCACTTCCTGAACCAGGTGTGCACCCACGTGGCCGACATGGACTACGGCACGCTCAAGGTCTACCCGGGCAACTACGACGAGTACATGTTCGCCTCGACCCAGGCGCGCAACCAGCAACTGGCCAACAACGCGAAAGCGAAAGACAAGGTCGCCGAGCTGCAGGAATTCGTGCGCCGCTTCGCCGCCAACAAGTCCAAGGCCCGCCAGGCGACCTCGCGCGCCAAGCAGATCGAGAAGATCAAGGTCGACGACATCAAGCCGTCCTCGCGCGCCTATCCCTTCGTGCGCTTCGAAGGCGAGAAGAAGCTGCACCGGCTGGCGGTGGAGGTCGAAGGCATCTCCAAGAAATACGACCGGCAGCTGTTCAAGAACTTCAGCATCATGGTGGAGGCGGGCGAGCGCATCGCCATCATCGGCGCCAACGGGGCCGGCAAGACCACCTTGCTGCGCTCGACCGGCGGCGAGCTGTGCGGGCTGCAGCCGGACACCGGCCGCGTCAAGTGGGCCGAGAACGCGAACGTCGGCTACATGCCGCAAGACCCGACCGAAGACTTCGCCACCGACGCCGTGCTGACCGACTGGATCGGCCAGTGGACCAAGGAAGGCGACGACGACCAGGCCGTGCGCTCCATCCTCGGCCGCCTGCTGTTCGGCGGCGACGACGTCAAGAAATCGGTGCGCGTGTTGTCGGGCGGCGAGAAGGGCCGCATGATGTACGGCAAGCTGATGCTGGGCCGCCACAACGTGCTGCTCATGGACGAGCCGACCAACCACATGGACATGGAGTCGATCGAGTCGCTGAATATCGCGCTTGAAAAATATGCGGGCACCCTGATTTTCGTCTCGCACGACCGCGAGTTCGTGTCCTCGCTGGCGAACCGCATTCTCGAGATCAAGGAAAACGAGATCGTCGATTTCCACGGCAATTACGAGGATTACTTGAAGAGCCAGGGTATCGACTGATCCGCGGTGGGCATGCAAGCATACCCACCCTACGTAGGGTGGGTATCGAAGATGCCCACGCGGTCGGCAAAAATTGCCATGTTGTGAGATAGTATTGGCCATGAAAACCTTATCGATCAAAACTGTCGAGTACGAACGCCCGCAAGGCGGCGCCAGCTGCACCGCCGAAGCGTGGGCTCGTACGCCGGCAGCGCCATCCGCCGCCGAAAAGGCGGTCCTCAAAGACAAGATCAAGCGCCTGCTCAAGGAGCGCGAGGCGGTCCTCGTCGCCCATTACTACGTCGACGCCGACCTGCAGGACCTGGCCGAAGAGACCGGCGGCTGTGTCTCCGATTCTCTCGAAATGGCGCGCTTCGGCCGCGATCATCCGGCAAAAACGCTGGTCGTCGCGGGCGTGCGTTTCATGGGCGAAACGGCCAAGATCCTGAGCCCCGAAAAACGCATCCTGATGCCCGACCTCGACGCGACCTGTTCGCTCGACCTCGGCTGTCCGGCCGACGAATTCGCCGCCTTCTGCGATGCCCATCCCGACCGCACGGTGGTGGTCTATGCCAACACCAGCGCCGCCGTCAAGGCGCGCGCCGACTGGATGGTGACCTCGTCGATCGGCCTCGACATCGTGGCCCACCTGCACGCGCAGGGCAAGAAAATCCTGTGGGCGCCGGACAAGCACCTCGGCTCCTACATCCAGAAAAAAACCGGCGCCGACATGCTGCTGTGGCAGGGCTCCTGCCTGGTGCACGACGAATTCAAGGGCATCGAGCTCGAGCTGCTGAAGGCCGAGCATCCGGACGCCAAGGTGCTGGTGCACCCCGAATCGCCGGCCAACGTGGTGGCGCTGGCCGACGTGGTCGGCTCGACCACCCAGCTGATCAACGCCGCCCAGACCCTGGACGCGACCAGCTTCATCGTCGCCACCGACAATGGCATCCTGCACAAGATGCGCATGGCGGCGCCCGGCAAGACCTTCATCGAAGCGCCGACCGCCGGCAACAGCGCGACCTGCAAGAGTTGCGCGCACTGCCCGTGGATGGCGATGAACGGCCTGCAGAACCTAGCCGATGTCCTCGAGAGCGGCAACAACGAGATCCACGTCGATCCCTTCATCGGCAAGCAAGCCGTGCGTTCGATCGACCGCATGCTCGACTTCGCCGCGGCGAAAAAAGCCAAGGCCTTGCCGAGCGGCGAGCTGGCGCAAGAAGCCGCACTGTTCTCGGGAGTCGGTCCTGCATGAGTAATTTGCGCAATCCCCACAACCGATTCGACGCGGCCCTGCAAGCGGCCTTCGAAGCGAACCTGCTGGCGGCCCTGCTCGAAGATGTGGGCAGCGGCGACCTGACCGGCAAGCTGGTGCCGGACGAGGCCCGCGTCAAGGCGCGCGTGATCGTGCGCGAAGACGCCGTGCTGTGCGGCGCGCCCTGGTTCGAAGGCATCATGCTGGCGCTCGACGACAGCATCGACATCGACTGGCAGTACGCGGAAGGCGAGCAGATGCACGCCGGCCGCGTGGTCTGCACCATCGATGCGCCGCCGCGTTCGCTTTTGACGGCCGAGCGCAGCGCCCTCAATTTC
>DASRXO010000880.1:0-2577 GCA_035654095.1 Telluria sp. | reverse complement strand
CGCCGACGTCTTCCACCAGTTGCAGCGAGTCGGTCGCCATCAGCTTGATTTTTTCTTTTGGTTTCAGCGTGCCGTTGACCACGCGCACCAGCATCACCACGCCAACGTAGGCGTCGTACCAGGAGTCGACGATCAGCGCCTGCAGCGGTGCGCTCGGGTCGCCCTTCGGCGGCGGCACCTTGGCGATCAGCGACTCGAGCACGTCTTCCACCCCGAGGCCGGTCTTGGCCGAGCAGTGCACGGCGTCGGCCGCGTGGATCCCGATCACGTCTTCGATCTCGGCGATCGCGTTGGCCGGATCGGCGTGCGGCAAGTCGATCTTGTTCAACACCGGCACCACCTCGACCCCGAGGTCGAGCGCGGTGTAGCAGTTGGCCACGGTCTGCGCTTCCACCCCCTGCGAGGCGTCGACCACCAGCAGCGCGCCTTCGCAGGCCGACAGCGAGCGGCTCACCTCGTAGCTGAAGTCGACGTGGCCGGGCGTATCGATCAGGTTCAGGTTGTACAGCTGGCCGTCGCGCGCCTTGTAATGCAAAGCGGCGGTCTGGGCCTTGATGGTAATGCCGCGCTCGCGCTCCAGATCCATCGAATCGAGCACTTGCGCCTCCATGTCGCGGTCGGACAGGCCGCCGCAAATCTGGATGATGCGATCGGCCAGCGTCGATTTGCCGTGATCGATGTGGGCGATGATGGAGAAGTTACGTATGTTGTTCATTAACAAATTCAAAACCAGGTGGAGGGGCGCCGCAACGATGCCGACGCCATACGAAAAAGGCGCTCCGAGGGGGGCATGGCAATCCCCAGGCGAGCGCCTTATCTAGCGGGAGAAGCTGTGTGCGGGAACAGTGGCTTTTCCGACCGCTCATTTTACCGGATTTCAGGGTAGAAAGCCCGGCTTATGAGGAGCACGCCAGGCCGATGTGCGGTTTTCAGGCGCAGTTTCAATGGAGACAGCTTGAAAATCCGACAAAATTTGCCACAAACACAACAATTAGGCGGCATTGCCCGTGGCGAGGCAGCGCCGCACCGCCGCCTCGTCGAGGAAATAGTGGCACAGCTCGGGCTGGGCGAGGTCGCCGAACAGTACCGGCACCAGCTCGTCGAAACGGGCCACCAGCGCCGCGTCGGCGTCGACGTCGATCACCTCGACCGTGAAGCGGCAGGCGTCGGTCTGGAGCGCGTCGAGCGCGGCCAGCATGTCGTCGCACAGGTGGCAGTAGCTGCGCGCGTAGAGGGTGAAGTGCATAGGCAGTCGAACTCCGGTCGTTCCCGGGCTTGGCGCCCCCCTTGGCGGGAACCCATAGCGCGTCGGCGTCGCGGAAACGCTATGGGTTCCCGCCTGCCCGGGAACGACGTTATTGTTGGCGCGGCTTGATCACCACGTACTGGGTGGTGTCGTCGCGCCGCACCAGGATCGCCACGCTCTTCTTCGGATCGAGCTTGGCGGCCATGGCGTTGAACTGCCTGGCGTCCTTGACGTCCACGTTATTGAGCTGCAGCAGCACGTCGCCGGCGCGCAGGCCGGCGCGCGCGGCCGCGCCCTCGCTGGCTTCGACCAGCACCCCGGCATCGAGCTTGAGCTCCTTGCGCTGCGCCTCGCCGAGGTCGGTCACGTGCAGCCCGAGCGCATTCGGCGACTGTTCCGGCTTCGGCTTCTTGGGCGGCGCCTTGCGCGCGCCCTTGTCGTCCTCGAGTTCGACGATGCTGACCGGGATATCCTGCTGCTGGCCCTTGCGCCACACGGTCACCAGCGCGCGGCTGCCGATCGCGGTCGCGCCCACCAGCCGCGGCAGGTCGGCCACGCGATCGATCGCGGTGCCGTTGAACTTGAGGATGATGTCGCCGACCTTGATGCCGCCCTTCTCGGCCGGGCCGCCGGCCTCCACCAGCGAAACCTCGACCCCGCGCGCCTTGCCCAGGCCGAGCGACTCCGCCACTTCCTTGCTGACGTCGCCGATCTGCACGCCGAGCCGGCCGCGCGTGACCTTGCCGGTCTTCTTGAGCTGGTCGGCGACCCGCATCACCTCGTCGATCGGCACCGCGAACGAGATGCCGTTGTAGCCGCCGGACAGGGTCGCGATCTGCGAGTTAATCCCGATCACTTCGCCGCGCATATTGATCAGCGGCCCGCCCGAGTTGCCGGGGTTGACCGCGACGTCGCTCTGGATCAGCGGCAGGTAGTCGCCGGTGTCGCGCGACTTGGCCGAGATGATGCCGGCGGTGACCGTGTTCTCGAGGTTGAACGGCGAGCCGATCGCGATCACCCATTCGCCGACCCGGATCTTGCCGGAGTCGCCCACCATCAGGCGCGGCAGGTTGGTGGCGTCGACCTTCAGCAGGGCGACGTCGGAACGCTGGTCCGAGCCCAGCACCTTGGCCTTGAATTCGCGGCGGTCGGTCAGCGTGACGATCACCTCGTCGGCGCCGTCGACCACGTGGGCGTTGGTCAGTACGAAGCCGTCGGCCGAGATGATGAAGCCGGAGCCGATCCCGCGCTGGACTTCCTCTTCCTGCGGCTGGGGCGCCTTGCGGCCGCGCGGGCTGGGGCTGGGGCGCGGCACTTGCTGGCCGAAGAAG
>DASRXO010000879.1:0-3895 GCA_035654095.1 Telluria sp. | reverse complement strand
GCTCCAGCGGGCGCTCCGGCACGTCGACGATGCCAACCAGCCCGCTGCCATGGCAAGCGAAACGCAGGGCGCGCTGTTCGGCATTCATCGTGGACTCGCGGTGAAAATGGCGCTGGTGGCGGCCAGCAGGGCAGGGCATTCGACGATGTCGCTGGAGGCCCAGAACGGCACGCCGTCGAGCGGATGGAAGTGCAGCCGCACGCCCTGCGGCGCCCACAGGTCGGCCAGCCGGGCGGCGCTGGCCGCGACCCGCGCGGCGGCCGGCGCGCCGCTGGCGAACCAGTGCACGCTGCATGGCGGCAGCTTGAGGGCGGCGGCGTCGCAGGCGTCGATCGCCTTGACCAGCGCCGCCGCGAGTTCGTAGCCGCCCACCTCCAGCGTGCCGTGCGCGGCCAGCTGGGCGCGCAGCCCGGCGGTGCTGCGCGGGCCGGGCGCGTCGCCCGCGGTGCTCATCTCGGCGGCCAGCTTCTGGCGCAGGAACTGGTCGACCGCGGTGCGGCCGTTGATGTAGGGCTGCCACAGGATGATGCTCTCGGCGCTGCGGCTGGTGGCGGCGAAGTCGAGCGCCAGCAGGCCGCCCAGGCGCACTCCCCACAGGTGCAGCGGGCCGCTGGTGCGTTCGGCCAGCCAGGAGCAGGCCACCGACAGGTCGCGCTTCCAGAGCTCCCAGCGGCCGGAGCTGAAGTCGCCGCAGCTGTCGCCGCAGCCGAACAGGTCGATCTGCAGCACCGCGTAGCCGAGCGCGGCGAACGCGCGCGCCTGCAGCGCGGCCATCCGGCGGGTCTTGTTCATCTCCTCGGCGAAGGGATGGACGTAGAGGATCGCGCCGCGCGCCGGCAGGTGCGGGTCGGGCGCGTGATACAGGCTGAAACGGGTGCCCGGATCGGCATCGAAAAAAAACGGTTCCACGCGCGGCGTGGACGGCAGCGGGGCGTTCATGGGGCTAGCTTCTCCTGTGCTTCATGGGGGCTCGACGCGAAATTGGGGAAACGATTCGGGCCCGCGCGAGACATGGACCCAGGGCGCCAGCGTCGACGCCATCCACTGCCAACGTCCACAACGGACGAATACGGCACTGCCCAGCAAGACCGCGCCGAGGCTGCGATGGGCCGCGCGCGAACCCGCGTTGAAGGCCGAGATGCGGCTGCACGACCAGCGCACGCCGCAGGCATGCAGCACGCGATTGGCCTCGTCCCACAGGCGCGGGAAGGCCAGCCCGAGCCGGTGCTGGCGGAACACCTGGACGTCGAAGTCCCACGCGGCCTGGCGCGTGCTTGGGATGAAGCGCGCGCGCACCTCGTCTTCCTGATACGGGCCGAGGACGTACCACAGGTAGCCGAGCAGCTCGCCGCCGCGGTAGGCCGCCAGGCAGTGCGCGCCCTGGCCGTAACGCTGGGCGATGACCTGCGGCCCGCGCTGGAATTCGACGCCGCACGCGGCCGGAGCGTTGATCGGGCGCACCTCGATCGCCGCGCCGCGCCCGCGGCACAGCGAGCTGGTGGCCACCGCCTGCGCCACGATCCGGTACTTGTACAGGGTGCAGCGACCGCCGCTGGCGCGCGTGAGCAATTGGGCGAACGCATACCAGGCGGCATCGAGCCAGCCCAGTTGTTGCACGGTGTGGTGAATGCGGTTTTTCATCGTCGTTTCTTCGGACATCGTATGAATTAGACACCCCTGAAATCGCGCTGATGTTGATAGCGCACAAGCGTGTTGGCTCAACTGTTTGGCTTGATGAGAGTCAATGAGCGACGGGCACTTTTTCTCAATCATGGCTCGTGAACGGTAACGTTTTTCCGAGGAAAAGATATGAGCCAACACTCTGCCGGCAACGGTCCGGGCTGGAACACCGGCACCCATCAGGACTTCTATCGCTACTACGAAACGCAGAGCGGCGGCGCGGCCGCACGCCAGCGCTTCATGGCGATCCAGACCCTGCTGGCGCGGGCGCTGGGCGGCAGCCGCGGACCGCTGAACGTGGCCGATGTGGGCTGCGGCGCCGGCACCCAATGCCGGCTGTGGGCCGAGCGCGGCCATCAGGTGTATGGCGCCGACATCAACAAGGCGCTGATCGCGCTGGCCCGCAAACGCGCCGGCGAATCGGGCTTGCAGATCAGCTTCGAGGTCGCCTCGGCTACCGCCTTGCCGTGGCCCGACAACTCGATGGACGTGTGCATCGTGCCCGAGCTGCTCGAACACATCGCCGACTGGCGCGGCTGCATCGCCGAATTCGTGCGCGTGCTGCGGCCGGGCGGCGCGCTGTACCTCAGCACCAGCAACAAGCTGTGCCCGGTGCAGGAAGAGTTCGACCTGCCGCTGTATTCCTGGTACCCGACCTTCATGAAGCGCCGCTACGAGGAGCTGGCGCGCACCACGCGGCCCGAGCTGGCCGGCTACGCGATCTATCCGGCGGTGAACTGGTTCACCTTCTACGGCCTGCGCGACCACCTCGCGCGCTACGGCATGGACAGCCTGGACCGTTTCGACATGATGGACATCGAACAGCGCGGGCGCACGGCGCGCGCCGCGGTCGCGCTGGTGCGCAGCCTGGCGCTGCTGCGCTTCTGCGCGCACGTGGCGACGCCGTACACCGTGGTGCTGGCCTTCAAGCCGGCGGCATGAACAGGTTGCTGCCCATGCGCAGCAGGAAGCCGCTGCTGCTGCGGTCCCACGGCGTAAAGCGCGGCAGCTCGAACGGATCGGTCTCCGGCCGCGCCGCGCCCCAGGCCGTGGTGACCGCCGCCTCGAAGCCCTGGGCGCGCAGCATATTGGTGTGGCGCTTCTCGAAGTCCTGGCCGGGGATGCCATTGGGGTAGGCGAACAGGCGCACCGGGGCTTGCGTGATCTCTTGCAGTCGCGCGCGGCCGTTGGCGATTTCGGCGCGCGCATCGGCGTTCGAGATCGAGGTCAGGATCGGATGGCTGACCGTGTGGGCGCCGATCGCCATGCCGGCACGGTGCAGCGCCAGGACCTGGTCGGCGCTGAGCATGGTGGGCGTGAAGCGGCGCGCCATCAGCTTCACGCGCGCCAGCCGTTCGTCGGGCGGCAGGTACTTGAGGGCGGCCAGCAGCATGTCGATCACCGCGCGCCGGCGCACCGGGCAGCCGATGTCGTAGGTGCCGAAGCCGCTGCGCGTCAGGTTCAGACGCTCGCCGGGCGCGTCGCGCACCACTTCGATCACCGCGTCGTTCCACATGCAGCCGCCGTCGAGGAAGCCGCTGGCCACGAAGAAGGTGGCGTGGGCGCGATAGCGCTGCAGGATCGGCAGCGCCACTTCGGCGTTGTCGGCGTAACCGTCGTCGAAGGTGATGCAGGCCGCGCGGCTGGGCAGGCTGCGCTCGCGCAGGCGGCGCACCGCCTCGGCCAGCGGCAGCACGCGGAACCAGCGCGTCAGCAGGCGCAGGTGCTGCTCGAAGCGGCGCGCGTCGACCTCCTCGGGGAACAGCGGGTCAGGCTTGGCCACCACCCGGTGGTAGATCAGGATCGAGAGCGGCACGTGCATCTCAGGCCTTCGCGGCGGCAAGCTGCTGTTCGACCAGCAGCCGGGTGGTGACCACCGCGCCCAGCAGATAGTAGGGCACGTCGAAGTAGACCAGGCTGAGAAAGGCGCCGCCGACCGCGAAGCCGACCATGCTGGTCTGGATCATGGTCGCCAGGCTGCCGGCCCAGCGCAGTTCGATATTGCCCTCGGTGCTGCGCGCGATCCAGTTGGCGCTGCGCCAGGTCAGCACGCCGAGCAGCAGGTACAGCGCGAGGCCGACGAAGCCGTGCTCGCCCATCACCTGGAAGTAGATGCTGTGCGCCGCGTGCACGTCGGTCGGGTTGGCGGCGTACAGCGCGAACACGCTCGGCTCGTAGATCTCGAAGCCGCCGCCGAAGAAGCGGTCCCTGGCCA
>DASRXO010000878.1:0-4037 GCA_035654095.1 Telluria sp. | reverse complement strand
CCCGAGAACCCGCCGCCACCGCCGCCGCGTCCGAGACTGCCGAGCGCGCTGCCGATGATGAAGCCGGTCGCGCCCACGCCCCAGCCCCCGCTCGACAGCCGCGATCGGCGCGGCCGGAACATCGACACCAGCACGAAGGCGCCGATCAGCAGCAGCGGCAGCAGCATGCCGCCGCCTTGCGCTTGCTGCGCGTGGCCTTGCCGGGCTTGCGGCGCGGCCGGGAATTGTTCCTGGTTGAGCAGGGTGGCGATCGCGCCGACCCCGGCCACCAGCCCTTCGTAATAGTGGTTCTGGCGGAAGTGGGGCGCGATCACGTCTTGCAGGATGCGCTTGGACTGGGCGTCGGTCAGCACGCCCTGCACCCCGCGCCCGGCCTCGATGCGCAGGCGCCGCAAGCTGCTCGGGTTGTCGCGCGCGACCAGCAGCAGCACGCCGTCGTCGACGCCTTTGCGGCCCAGCTTCCAGGCGTCGGTGACGCGGATGCTGTACTGCTCGATCTGTTCGGGCTCGGTGGATTTCACCAGCAGCACCGCGACCTGGCTGCCGGTCTTCGCTTCGTAATCGGCCAGCACGGCTTCGAGGCGCTGGCGCTGCTGCTGGTCCAGCATGCCGGCCTGGTCGGTGACGTGGCCGGCGAGCGGCGGCACCGCGGCGAACTGGCCGGGCGCCGGCTGCGCGCCCGCCAGCGCCGCGCACAGTGCGAGGACAGCGGGCAACAGGAAGCGCGCCAGACTCATGATCTCATTTGCCGAAATTGACGGCCGGCGCGGTCGAAATCGCCTTCTCGTTGTCCACCGTGAACGAGGGCTTGGTCTGGTAACCGAACATCATCGCGGTCAGGTTGTTGGGGAAGCTGCGCACCAGCACGTTGTAGTCCTGCACCGCGGCGATGTAGCGCTGGCGCGCCACGGTGATGCGGTTCTCGGTGCCTTCGAGCTGCGACTGCAGGTCGCGAAAGCTGGTGTCGGCCTTCAGGTCCGGGTATTTTTCGGACACCGCCATCAGCCGCGACAGCGCGCCCGACAGCTCGCCCTGCACCTGCTGGAATTTCTGGAACGCGGCCGGGTTGTTCAGCACCTCGGGCGTGATCTGGAAGCTGGTGGCCGCGGCGCGTGCGCGCGTCACCGATTCGAGCGTATCCTTTTCGTGCGAGGCATAGCCCTTGACGGTGTTGACCAGGTTCGGAATCAGGTCGGCACGGCGCTGGTACTGGTTGACCACTTCGCCCCAGGCCGCCTTGATGGCCTCGTCCTTGCTCTGGAACTGGTTGTAGCCGCAGCCCGACAACAGCGCGCTCATCGTGGCCAGGGCCAACAGCAGGCGGGTCCAACGTGCATATCCGGTCGTCATCATGATGGTGTTATCCGTGGCAAGTTGTCGAATGAATAAAAATATACCCTAAATACAGGGCCAGCGCGTGTTCTGGCGTGCGTGGCGGACGCGGTACAATGCTGGGTTTGCAAAAAAATAGACGAGGGTGCGCCGTGAATTTCATCGACAAGCTGTCCGCCGCGTGGACCGCCAACAACTCCCTGCTGTGCGTCGGCCTCGACCCCGACCTCGCGCGCTTCCCGGCCCGGCTGCAAGGCCAGCCCGACGCCATCTTCAGCTTCTGCAAGGCGATCATCGATGCGACCGCCGACCTGGCCTGCGCGTTCAAGCCGCAGATTGCCTATTTCGCGGCGCTCGGCGCCGAGGCGCAACTGGAAGCGATCTGCCATTACGTGCGCGCGGCCTATCCGGCAATTCCGCTGATCCTCGACGCCAAGCGCGGCGACATCGGCGCCACCGCCCACCAGTACGCGCGCGAAGCCTACGACCGCTACGGCGCCGATGCGGTGACCGTCAATCCCTACATGGGCTTCGATTCGGTCGAGCCTTACCTCGCGTGGAGCGAGCGCGGCGTGATCGTCCTGTGCCGCACCTCGAATGCGGGCGGCTCGGACCTGCAGTTCCTCGATGTCGGCGGCCAGCCCTTGTACCAGCACGTGGCGCGGCTGGTGGCGGAGAAGTGGAACCGCAACGGCCAGTGCGCGCTGGTGGTCGGCGCGACCTTCCCGGACGAGCTGGCGCAGGTGCGCGCGATCGTCGGCGAGATGCCCTTGCTGGTGCCGGGCGTCGGCGCGCAGGGCGGCGACGTCGAGGCCACGGTCCGCTCCGGCAAGACCGCGCGCGGGACCGGCATGATGATCAATTCCTCGCGCGCGATCCTGTACGCCGCGCCGCAAGCGGGCGAAGACTTCGCCGCCGCCGCCCGCCGCGTCGCGCTCGAGACGCGCGACGCGATCAACAGGCATCGATGATATCGATTGGGCTGCGTTAAAACGTCAGCAGAAAGCGCGCGCCGGCGCTGACCGAACGTGCGTACCGTACCGTGCCGCCATTGCCGTGCACCAGATGGCGCACGATCGCCAAGCCGATACCGCGGCCCTGCTTTTTAGTCGAGAAGAAGGGCGTGAAAATATGCGTGGCCAAGGCTTCCGGCACACCGGGGCCGTTGTCTGCGACTTCGATGTGCAGGCGGCCCCCGCGGCTCAGGCGCGCATGCACCCGCGCTTGCGGAGCGGCCATGTCGGTCATGGCTTCGGCGGCGTTCTTCAGCAGGTTAATCAGAGCCTGCTCAAGCTGGTCGGGATCGATCATCACTTCCAACGATGCCGGCTCGACCGAAAACACCACACCGCCGCCCAGTGCTTGCCATTGCGGCGCCAACAGCATTGCCAAGCGCTCGAACAAGGCATTCAGCAGCACGCGTTGTGGCTGCGCTTGCGGCATGGTGGACAGGCTACGGTAGCTGCCGACAAAGTCGGCCAGGCTGGCGGCGCGGCGGGCGATGGCGTCGAGCGCGGTCCCCAGGTCGGCGTAGATGTCGGCCGGCAGTTCGGCACGCGCCTCTTCCAACAGGCTGCAGGCGGTACGCGACAGCGAAGCCACCGGCGTCAGGGAATTCATGATTTCGTGCGTCAGCACGTGTACCAGTTCGCGCCAGGCATGCAGCGCTTCGGCTTCCAGTTCACTTTCCACCGGCATCAGCGCGGCCAGGCGCTGGCCAGTACCTTGGATGGTGAGCGCGGCCACGGCAAGCAGCGCGCGTTCGGTGCCGCGCTCGGTATCGTAGCTGATCAGCTTGCGCTGCCCGGCTGCTTGGGTGGTCAGCAACTGCTGCAAGTGCTGCGGTGTGCTGGCGCGGCCCGGCGCCAGCAAGCGGCGCGCGCTGGCGTTGAGCGGCGCGACCGTTCCAGTGCCGGCCGCGTTGTGGATGCAGAACAGTGCGATCGGCGCATGCTCGAGGCGGGCTTCCAATGCAAGGACGGTATCGGCCAGCACCATCCCTTGCGTGGCTTCGACCGCGTTACCGCAGCCGCTGCTCGGGGACGCGGTGCCGCCACCGCGCTGCGGGCGCGCCGCGCGCAGGCCCAGGCGACGCATGCATTGCCACAGCAAGCTAAGCGGAATGAGGCCGAGCAATGCGCACAATACGATGCGGCGCGGTGTGGGCGCGGGAGCCAATGCGTCCGCGCAGACCGTCAACGCCATCAGGGCCGCGATGCTGGCCGCGATACGCCATTTGAGCGCGCGTTCAGATGCCATGTTTGTCGAGCTTGCGGTACAGCGCGGCACGGCTGATGCCGAGTGCTTTTGCAGCGTGGCTGATGTTGCCGTTGAATTGAGCCAGAGTTGCCCCAACGGCCAAGCGCTCCAGCGCATCGAGCGTCATGTCGCCTGCCGCCCTGGTGCCGGCCATGGCCGTGGCGGTCGACGCCGACGCGGCGCCCATCACGCCGAAATCGCCTGAGTCATATTCGGCACCGTGGCCGAGAATGACGGCGCGTTCGCAGGTATGTCGCAGCGCGCGCACGTTGCCGGGCCATGCGTGCCGAACCAGGCTATCCATCGCGGATGTCGCCACCTGACGGACGGGCCGCTGGTACTGCCGCTCATAGAAAGCCAGATAATGCCGCAGCAACAGCGGAATATCCTCGGGACGCTCGCGCAAAGGTGGTACTCGAATCACGATGGTATTCAGGCGAAACAGC
>DASRXO010000877.1:0-4225 GCA_035654095.1 Telluria sp. | reverse complement strand
GGAAAACACCACCGCCAGGTTGGAGGTGAAGATGCTGACGCCGTCGTCCGGATCGACGCCGACCACGGCCAGCGCCTTGCGCCCGCGCGCGAACCAGCGCAGCATGAGCTGGCTGCGGATCGCGCGCAGCGCCTCGACCTGGGCGCTGAACGGCTCGAACGCGGCCACCAGCTGCGGCGACAGCGCCGACTCGCCCTTCAGCAGGTAGGGATAGTCGAACTGGCGCGCCAGCACGTACTGGATATCTTCCTCGCTGATCAGGCCGAGGCGCACCGCGGCTTCGCCGAAGCGGATGCCGAGGTCTTTCTGCATGCGCAGCACGCGTTCGGCGTTGTCCGGCGTGATCTTGCCGGCATCGAGCAGCATGGCGCCCATGCGCGATTCGGCAAGGGCGGGGTCGGCCTTCATGGCCGCAGCAATCAGCGTGGGTGAGTTCATAGTCAGGTCCATGACGTTAGTTCAGGCGCAGGCGGCGCGGGCCCATCAGGCCCTTGAAGCCGGGCGCGCGGCGGCGCGGCTGGCGCCATTCGATGGTGCCGAGCACCGGGATGCCGAGCACGTCCTTCATGTCGCTGACCGAGCGGATCGGCCGGTTCAGCATTTCGATCAGCATGCTCAGGCCGACGCCGAGGATGGTGCCGAGCAGCACCGAGATCAGGGTGTTGAACAGGATGCGCGGACCGGACGGCTCGAGCGGCGGCACCGCCGGGTTCAGGATCGAGATGTCGGACTGCTCGGACTGGGCCTCGATCTTGGTCTGCGAAAAGCGCTGGGAAGCGGCGTCGAAGGCGCGTTGGGCGCTGTCGAGGTCCTTGAGCAGCACGCCGAGCTCGTCGCGTGCCCGGTTCAGTTCGAGCACCTTGACCTTTTGCGCGGCCAGCGCGCTGCGCAATTCGTTTTCGCGCTGGCGCAGCACTTCGGCGTTGTTGCCGACGCTGCGCGACACCGTGCCCATCGCAGTGCGCAAGTCGCTGCGCATCTTGTCGACTTCGGCCTTGGACGCCATGTATTGCGGGTGGTTGCGCGACAGGCGCTGCGAGGTGTCGGCGAATTTCGCCTCGGCCTGGGCCAGGCCGACCCGCAGGTTCTGGATCAGGCTGTTATTCGCGACGTCCGGCGAGTCGACCGCCGAGCCGGTGGCCATGCGCTGGCGCGAGTTCGCCTCCATCGCCTGGTTCTGGGCCTGCACCAGCTGGGCCGACAAGTCGTTCAGGCGCTGCAGCTCGACGTCGACCCGGGTGTTGTCGAGGCTGACGATGCCCTTTTCCTGCTGGTACTTGGAGAGCCGGGCCTGGGCTGTCTCGACATTATCGCGCAGCAGCTTGGTCTGCTCGTTGAAGTAGGACGAGGCCTTTTTCATCGGCTCGGTCTTGAGCTGCACGCTGATCTTCTGGTATTCCTCGGCGAAGGCGTTGGCGACCGCCGACACGAAGCCGGGGTCGGCGCCCTTGAAGCTGACCTCCACCACGCTGCTCTCGCGCGAGGGCACGATCTCGAGCTTCTTGAGCAGCAGGTCGGCCAGCCAGTCGCGCACATTGGTGCCGCGCCCGTCGGTGGCGGTGCGGTACTGCTCGACCACGCCGGCGTTGGTGGCCAGCCCCAACCGGTCGACCACGCGCAGCGCCACGTTCTTGCTGGTGATGATGTCGATCTGGGTCGCCATGTAGCCGGGCAACAGCTGGCCGGGCATGGTCAGCCCGGTCAGCGGATCGACGCCCTTGTAGTTCAGCAGCACCGACGCGGTGGCCTTGTAAGTCTTGTTCTGGATCAGGCTGTAACCCAGGGCCAGCAACACCGTCACGAGCAGGGTCGTCAGGATGATTTTCTTGCGGGCCAGCAGGATCAGCAGGAATTGATGGACGTTCATGTCGGCACTTTCAAAAGGCTATCGGGGCACACTCAGAACCAGCTCTCGCGCACCGTGATCACGTCGTCGACCTGGACCAGGTCGTCGCCCTTGGCGTCGAGGATGACCGGGTTGCCGTTGGCGTCCTTGCGGGTGATGCGCATGCCGCGGTTGCTGCCGCGCGGGGTCAGCCCGCCGCCGGCCGACAGCGCTTGCAACACCGTCATCTGGCGTTCGACCCGGAACGCACCCGGACGCTGGACTTCGCCCACGATGTAGAAGTGCGGCGCACGCTCGACGTAGATGACGTCGCTGCCAGCCACCTCGTAATCCTTGTCGAGCGCGCCGCTGCGCACCATCTGGATCACGTCGATGGTTTCCTTGGTGGTCTTGCCGTTGCGCTTGCGGATCAGGCTGATGGTGTCGCTGCCGTCGGCCGAGATGCCGCCGGCCATCGCCAGCAAGTCGAGCACGCTACGCTTGCCTTCGACCGGATAACGGCCCGGCCGGTTCACCTGGCCCAGCACCGACACCTGCTGGCTGGCCAGGGTGGTGACGATCATGTTCACCTGCGCCTTCTTGAGGTAGCCGCCGCTCTCGAGCAGGCCGCCGATTTTCTTTTCGGCCGAGGCGACCGACATCCCGGCCACGGCCACCTGGCCGAGCAGCGGAAAGGTGATCGTCCCGCCTTCGCTGACCCGCGTTTCGAGCGACAGGTCGGGGCTGCCATAGACCGACAGGCGCACCACGTCGCCCGGCCCGAGCAGCACTTCGGCCGCCCCGGCGATGCCCATCGTCAAGGCCATCAAGGCCACCATCACGCCATGTACAAGTCGTTTCATGATTGCTCCATCCTTCCCGGTGAGATCGTTATTGGGTTACTTCAAGCCTGCGACGCCGCGGTCGATGGCCGCCTTGGCGTTGGCGTCGGCCGGGGTGGCCGGCGCCGTCTCGCTCAGTGCCGGCGCCGGCGCCGGTGCGGCGGCCGGCAGCGGCGCGGCCTGGGGATCGACCGCCATCGATTTGTTGATGTACTCGATCTTGGCGGTCGCACGCAGCCGCGCCAGCTCGGCCGCGGCCGCATCCTTGGTCTTCTTGTTCATCAGGTACTGTTCGATCTGCTGCGAGGCGACCTCGATCGTGACCGGCGCGTCCTTGATCTCGGCGATCGAGATCAGCATGCTGCGCTCGCCTTCCTTGACCACGAACAGCTGGCCCTTGGACATCCCCATCAGCTTGGCCGACAGCTCGGGCGCCAGGTCGGCCGTGGTGCGCGAGACCTGGGTGCGGCCGAACTTGACCTTGTGCGCATCGAGCCAGACCGCGAGCTCCTCGAGCGACTTGGCGTTGTCGGCCGCGGCCTTGAGCTCCGGCGTCAGGTCGGCGCTGGCGATGATCAGCTCATTCATATTGAACTGCTTGCGGCGCGAAAAAAACTCGGGATGCTTGCTGTAATAGTCTTCGATCTCGGCCGGGGTCGGCCGTGCCGGCGTGCCGAGCCGCTTCTGCATATAGGCTTGCGCGATGATCAGCGACTTGGCGCGCTCGACCGCCTGCATGACCTTGGGATCGCGGTCCAGCTTTTCCTTGGCCGCCTCGCTCTGCAACAGCTGGCGGTCGATCAGCGCCTGCAACAACTGCTTGCTGGCGGCGTCCTGCTGGGCCGGGCCGACGCCGGCGCGCTGCAGTTCCTCGTTGAGCTGGAGCACGGTGATTTCCTCGCCGTTGACGCTGGCCAGCGCTTGGCCGGGCTTGGCTTCCTTGGCCTTGTTGCCACAGGCGCTCAGGCTGGCCGCGGCCAGGATCAACAGCGCCCCCGCGGCGCGCCGCTTGCTCGGGAAGAGAGATGTTTTCATCGGAACAGTTTCCTCATTTGTTGTGGTGTCGCACGCTGCGGTGGGCATCCATGAATTGTGCGACAGACAAGTTTGTTCTATCGGTGCGGCAATTAACACTGCAGTGAAAGCTCAGCTGTGATGTATGGTTGAGCTTGTCGAATGCACAAGAATCCCAAGCTATCACGAATCGGAAAAACGGCGCGCGCCCGCCGCCGGCAGCTTGTTGACCTCCAGGAAAGACTGATACGCATGGCGCAATCCCTCGGCCAGCGGCACGCGCGCCGACCAGCCCAGTCGCTTGAGTTTCGAGACGTCGAGCAGCTTGCGCGGCGTGCCGTCCGGCTTGCTGGTGTCGAACACGATCGCGCCGCGGTAACCGACCACCCGCCCGATCAGCTTGGCCAACTCGCTGATCGTGGTGTCTTCGCCGGTGCCGACGTTGAGGTGCGAATGCATGGGGTCGGTGTTGGCGCTGTAGCTGTCGTAGGGCAGTTGCATCACGTACACGCTGGCGGCCGCCATGTCGTCGACATACAGGAAT